>JAQWJX010000003.1:0-7692 GCA_029248145.1 Schleiferiaceae bacterium
AATGTGGTTGGGATGTAGGTTAGAATCATTTCGTCGATGAGCCCTGCTTGATGTAGTTTGGCGTTTGTTGCTCCTCCGCCAACGATCCATATGGCTTCAAACCTTGATATTAAGTTAGTCAATGCAACCTCAGCAGGATAATTACACACTTCAACTCCCTCAGAGAATCCATCAGCCAACGTTTCGTTACTGCTGAGTATAACCGAATGCTTATCGGAATATGGGTAGGATCCTTCGAATGATTTGATCTTTTCAAAGGTGTTGTGTCCCATGATAACCGCATCAATGCCTTCGTAGAAGGAGTTGTATCCATAGTCTTCATCCGGAAGACGAAATAATGGGTGGTCTAGGAAATCAATTCCACCGTTGGTATCGGCAATGTAACCGTCAAGAGTTACTGCAGTGTAAAGAATGGTTTTTGGCATGGTTGGTAATTTTTAGGTCCATAAATCCTATAGCAAATCGTTTGCCAAATTTGCCAAAGCCGAACGCTCACCTTTTTCTAATGTGATGTGCGCGTACATATCATGACCTTTTACGCGATCAATTAAATAGCTTAACCCGTTACTTTGCTCGTCTAGATAAGGAGAGTCGATTTGTTTGACGTCCCCTGTAAATATGAATTTTGCACCGTCGCCGGCCCGAGTTATAATCGTTTTTACTTCGTGTGGTGTGAGGTTTTGACTTTCATCAACAATGAAAATGATGTTCGCAAGCGATCTTCCACGAATGTAAGCTAGAGGGGTGATGACAATTTTTTCTTTTTCTACCATCTCGTCCAATTGCTTGTATTCCTTGTCGCGATCACTAAAGGTATTTTTTATTAACTTCAGATTATCCCAAAGGGGTTGCATATAAGGGTTAATCTTCTCTTTTGCATCACCTGGAAGATATCCGAGATCCTTATTAGATAAGGGCACGATCGGGCGTGCGAGATAAACCTGCTTAAAATCACGACGCTGCTCAAGCGATGCAGCCAATGCAATTAATGTTTTTCCGGTACCTGCGACTCCCGTCAAACTAACTAATTTGATATCCGGATTAAGGACTGCATGAATAGCAAAAGCTTGTTCTGCATTTCTAGGTTTTATGCCATAAACGCTTCGCTTCTCTACGTGGTCTAAAGTTTGATTCGCCACATTATAGAAAGCGAGGCCACTGCTATTATCACTCTTAAGAATATAAAACGTATTCGGGAAGGGACTGAATTCCGGATTTTCTTCTAGGACGATGTCAATATCGAGGGCCTTTTTCTCGTATAATTTCCCCAACGTTGTTGCGCTGAAATTTTCGACCGTAGCTTTTCCACGAAATAAGGAGTCAACATCTTTTACTTTTCCCGTTAAGTAATCCTCAGATGCTAGATCAAGTGCTTTTGCTTTTAATCGAAGATTGATATCCTTTGTCACCAGAATTGTTTTTCGATCCGGAGCTTCCTCCCGAATATTCAGGGCGGCATTGATGATTTTATGATCCATCTTTCGGCCTAAAACTCGTTCAGCATCAACGCCAGTTCTACTGGTATCCATAATAACCTTGATGGAACCAGTTTCTTCTCCATTTAACGGGATCCAATTCGTAAAATCTTTGCCTTCAGTTATTTTATCAAGCGTTCTAATGAATTCACGTGCTTCATAATTCTTCGAATCGTGTCCTTTTTTGAATTCGTCCAATTCTTCTAGGACTGATATGGGTAAAACCACATCGTGTTCGTCAAAACAATGAATCGCATTGTGGTCGTAAAGAATTACGGAAGTATCAAGAACGAAGATCTTACGTGGTTTTTGTGCTTTGATTTTAGCAGCCATATAGATTTCATAGATTAGTTCCATTAAAATACTCTTTACGAGCAGTATAGATGTGCCTCAGAGATCATCCTTGCGTGAAGTTTTTAACCGCGCTATGTTGATATCCACGCAATCCCCTTCATAGAAACGAAAAGAGCGGCCGTTAAGCCACTCTTTTACACACACATCAATTCAAACACTGCACTAACGTGCATTCGAATACACTCTAGGCGCAGCAGAGCGTACTTCGTCGCTGGCTTGATCAGCGAATTCTTTAAAATTAGCAATGAACTTGTGCGCTAAAACTAAAGCGGTTTTATCATATTCTTCTTCGGATTTCCACGTAGACACTGGATTCAATAAATCTGAAGGAACTCCTGGGACAGAAGACGGCATAGCTAATCCAAACACTGAATGTTCGGTATAATTAATAGCATCAAGATGACCATCCATTGCCGCTGTAATCATAGCTCGCGTATAACTTAATTTCATCCGTTTTCCCACTCCATATGCTCCACCGGACCATCCTGTATTGACTAACCATACATTAGTATCTGCAGCTTTCATTTTTTCAGCCAACATATCTGCATAGGCTGTTGGGTGCAACGGCATAAATGGGGCTCCAAAACATGCTGAAAAAACGGCTTTAGGTTCTGTAACTCCTTCTTCAGTGCCGGCAACCTTTGCGGTATACCCACTAATGAAATGATATGCCGCTTGGGCTGGTGTTAATTTCGAAATAGGAGGGAGCACACCGTATGCATCTGCCGTAAGAAAGAAGATATTCTTAGGGTTGTCTGCCAAAGAACCGGGCTGAATACCTTGGATGTGATCTATTGGATAACTCACGCGCGTATTTTGAGTAATGGATGTATCTGCAAAATTGACACTACCGTCTGCGTTAAGAATCACATTTTCTAGAATAGCGTGTGGCTTTATGGCATTGAAGATATCTGGTTCTTTTTCAGGACTTAAGTCAATCACTTTTGCATAACAGCCCCCTTCAAAATTAAAGATGGTATCGTCACTGCACCATCCGTGTTCATCATCACCGATCAACTTACGTGCAGGGTCAGCACTAAGTGTAGTTTTACCCGTGCCCGATAGACCGAAGAATATCGCAGTATCTCCATCTTTTCCCACATTAGCTGAACAATGCATGCTCAAAACATCTCTTTCAAAAGGAAGAATGAAGTTCAATGCACTGAAAATACCTTTCTTAATCTCACCTGTATATCCTGTACCACCTATTAAAATGGTTTTATCCGTAAAATCTAGTATTGCGAAGTTTTCTCGACGCGTACCATCGAATTCAGGATCGGCTAAAAATCCTGGTGCATTGATAATGGTCCATTCGTGTTTGAATTGTCCCAATTCCTCTTTGGACGGACGCAGGAACATATTGTATGCGAACTGATTTGACCATGGATATTCATTGATTACTCGAACATTTATACGGTATTCAGGATGGGCGCCAGCGAAAGCATCTCTTACATAGACGTCTTTTTCGTCAAGGTAAGAACACATTTTTTTCTTTAGCTGTTGAAATTTACCAGCGTCAAAAGGCTTATTTATAGGACCCCACCATACAGCATCGGCTGTCAATGAATCTTTAACAATAAAGCGATCTTCAGGGGCTCGTCCAGTAAATTTTCCGGTATTCAGCGCAATGGCTCCGTGAACTGTGCGCACAGCCATGTTTTTTGAAAGACTGTGTTGCTCTAATGCATCCGGGTCAAGGTTGCTAAAAAGAGTCTTAGGCCCTATGCTCAAGGAGCTTAGGTGTTCCTGGTGGTTCATAACAATAAGTGGTTGGTTCTATAATAGGTACTACAAAAGTAGAAATGCTATTGAATTGAGCCCTCCGAATTGTCAAAAATTAACCCTCTAATCCATATTTTACTCTCAAAAATCTGATTTAAAGACGATTATGGAATGCCACTCCGACCCAGCCAGCGACGAAAGCGAGTCCCCCTAAAGGTGTAATGGGACCTAAAAAACTAAGATCGAGTCCTAATAACTCATCTGTAGAAAGTAAATAAATACTAAAGCTGAAAAGTACAATGCCAAGGCACCAACTGTAGCGTGCCCAAATAGGAAAAGTACTTTTTGATGAAGCCAAAAGTGCTACAGTATGGACCAATTGGTATAGAACACCGGTTTTAAAAGAGCTCAAGGCAGAAGCCTCCATGTATGGTGCTAAAGTATGTGCGCCTAAGGCCCCTAATAGTACAGCACTTGCGCCGAAAAATGCAATAAGATATTTCATGTATTAAAAATACGCCCTTCAAGGCAACTTCTTGCTGTTATTATTATAACCTTATCATAACTATTGTTATTTTTAAAACATCTTCAAAATGACAAAATGACAAAGCAAATCATACTTATCGGTGCTGGATTAAGCACACAGAGTTTAGTTCCGTATTTGAAATCAAAACTTGATGAGTACGATTGGAATTTAAACGTCTTAGACAGGAACGCCGCTACAGCAAGGCAGAGATTGGGCGTGACGAATTCACGTTGCAAGGCAGGCGAACTAGACATTACGGACAATACTGCTTTAGATGCAGCGCTGAGTGAAGCTCATTTAGTTATATCAATGGTTCCTGCGCATATGCACCTAAATGTAGCAAAGGCATGTATAAAGCATAAAGCACATCTGGTAACTGCCAGTTATTTAACGCCGGAAATGAGAGGTTTGGATAATGAGGCAAGAGCAAATGGCTTAGTATTCTTAAACGAATGCGGACTGGATCCTGGTATTGACCATATGAGTGCGGCGCGATTACTGGATGGTATTCGAGGCGAGGGTGGTGAAATAATCTTATTTGAAAGTTTCACGGGAGGCCTATTGAGTCCTGATTCTGAAGGTGATAACCCATGGCGCTATAAATTCACTTGGAACCCAAGAAACGTAGTTCTCGCCGGTCAAGGAGGAGCGGTTAAATTCATTCAGGAAGGGAAGTATAAATACATACCCACACACATGGTTTTTCGCCGTACCGAAGTTATGAATGTTGAAGGTTATGGACGATTCGAAGGTCTAGCAAATAGAGATAGTTTAAAATACCGCAAAGCTTATAATCTCGAAGATGCCAGTACATTATACAGAGGTACATTAAGACGTCCGGGATTCGCAAGAGCATGGGACAGTTTTGTGAAATTGGGGATGACCGATGATTCCTACAGTATTGAAAATACAGATACGATGTCCTTTAGAGAATTTACAAACCTTTTCTTAGCCTATAATCCGGACGATTCTGTAGAGCTTAAATTAAAGTATTATTTAGGCATACCTCAAGATTCCGATATTTTTACGAAACTTGAATGGGTCGGATTATTTTCAAATCAGGTTTTTCCATTTTCCTCGGGGACTCCCGCGCAGTGTTTAGAATACATACTGAAACAGGTTTGGACGTTGAGCGAAGATGACCGCGATCTGATCGTAATGTATCATAAAATTGGTTGGAAAAATGGAGGCCAATTTGGTATGATAGAGAGCTCAATGGGGGTAGAAGGCAAGAGTGCTAGCCAAACTGCTATGGCTTCTACGGTTGGATTGCCTCTAGGAATTGCGACAAAGCTTATACTTACGGGTAAAAGCACAGATACAGGTGTTCAAATGCCTATAACTGCACAATGGTACAATCCTATTTTAGACGAACTCGCCGATGATTTTGGTGTGAATTTTCACGAGAAAGCGATTCCCTATAAAGGCTACTAGAGACTATCGTAGAATGGGCTTAAAACTTCGTGTGTTTCAGAAGTATATGACTGGTCATCGGAATAGATAGTAATGGTTCTATGCTTTGCATCTCCAGTATTGCTCTTGCTTAAGCCGAAAATACATCTGTTCGCGTCTCGTTTTTCCTTCGGTTTGATATTTATGACCTCGTTTAGAAATAATCCTTCATCTAAAGCAGCGTCAAGAAACCGATCTTTTCGGTCACAAGGAAGAATAGCCCAAAAACTACCATTTGGCTTTAAAAGTCCAGAAACACTCATCACTAAACTCTTAAAATCTAACGTAAGTGCGTGTCGGGCCGCAGCTACTCCGTGGTCACTTTTTGTCGGTCCTTCTTCGAAGTAGGGCGGGTTAGAAACAATGATATCGTAATAGGTATTCATCTCAAATTCCTGAATAGGCTGATGATAACAGACCATTCTCGAATGATAGGGGCTGTTTCTGAAATTATCCATCGCCTGTTTCGCACTAGGGCCATGAATTTCAATTGCATCTACAAAAGCGTTTGTAAAACGTTGGGCCAGTTGAAGGGCAATGACCCCGCTGCCTGTGCCTATGTCTAAGACCCTTGTAACGTCTTTAACAGCTGCGTTTGAAGCAGCTAAAGCACCTAATAAACAACCGTCTGTGTTTACACGCATAGCACATTGGTCGTGTGCTACTTCAAACTCCTTCATTTTGAAAGGCTTCGTATAATTCATATGCCTCCGTTAAAAGTAAAAATCTTAGGTCGCAAGGTGATGAAATAGATAATATTCACCAAAGCAAAAATGAAGTAAAAGAAGTTGGCTTCGATAAGGGTATAGGAGAGGAGGAGAATTGTTGCGAATTGGACAACAACCCATTGCCATATATGCATCTTCGTTAAGGTTCGAAGTTTATCTTCTAATTCTTCTTCGGTACTCAATTGCTGCATTCCTCTCGTCCATATCCACTTTCCGAAGAAAGCATTTAAACCGGCAGCTATAGGAGCAGCCGTGTTTGTCAAGTGCTGAATATCGAAAGCTATAACAGCATTTTCTTGAGCTGCGTACAGAACCACGGAAGTCACTACCAGTTGCAGGAGCAATAGGGACGAATAGATCAGATGCAGTGACCTAGGATCGTAAGGGAGTGGCTTTTTCATCTTGATTTAAAGGTCTAATAAACCTTCGGGTAAATCAAAATAAATAAATTTTTTCTTGTGATCTATACGTTCAATGAACGGTTCGACAACCGGAATCAAATACCGATTGTCGTCCGATTGAATAAGGAAGAGATTCTGTGCAGATTGCTCGATAATTTCAGCGATCTGTCCAATATTTTCGCCTTGATTAACTGCAGTAAACCCTTCTATGGCTTTATCGTAGAAGCTCTTTTCCTTTTTTGGATCAGGCAACATATTGTTTGGAAGGTAAACGGATGCATTTACCATTCTTTTCGCTTCGTCAGGACCTACATCCTCAAAAGAGAGCACCAACTTTTTACCATTTAAAGCGCCACGTGATGAAACAAAAAAAGGAACCAGTTCCTGGTTGATTTCCAGGAGAACTGATTCCAATTCTTTAAAGTATTGTGGAGTAGAAGAGTCTATGTGGAGGACCACAGCTCCTTTGTACCCATGGAGTTTCGTGATTTTACCGAGTGAAAAACACTGCTCCTTTTGCACAATTACTCTGCGCTTTCTTCCGCTGGAGCTTCTTCTACGACAGGAGCGTTAGCTGCCTCAATAGCTGCCTTACGTGCATTGTTTACTTCAGCTTCAGCAGCAAGACGTGCTGATCTGCTCGCTTGTGCTGCTTCATTTAGTGACTGAACTTTTCCTTCGATCTTGTTCTCTTTCTCAGAAACCCAAGCTTCAAATTTAGCCTCTGCTTGTTCTTCAGTCAAAGCACCTTTACGAACACCTTCAAGCAAGTGTTTTTTCATCATTACACCACGGTAAGATAAAATAGCACGTGCAGTATCAGTCGGCTGAGCACCTTTCATGACCCAAGATAAAGTCGAGTCGAAGTTCAAATCGATTGTTGCTGGATTTGTATTCGGGTTGTAAGTACCCAATTTCTCGATGAAACGTCCATCGCGCTTTGCGCGAGCATCCGCTACAACGATTGAATAAACTGGACGACCTTTACGACCACCTCTTTGCAAACGAATCTTAGTTGACATAATTAATTGTTT
>JAQWJX010000022.1:0-2750 GCA_029248145.1 Schleiferiaceae bacterium
TAAAAGTCCCTCCCATCTGTTGTCGTTTGAAACGCATTCGAACTTAACGCCATCCCTTCAGTATTGCCTTCAGGATTTG
Organism: Schleiferiaceae bacterium; assembly: GCA_029248145.1. Lineage (GTDB taxonomy): Bacteria > Bacteroidota > Bacteroidia > Flavobacteriales > Schleiferiaceae > UBA10364. Next base: position 80 of record JAQWJX010000022.1, read on the forward strand.
GTGAGCCTCCCCACCCGGAGAAATAGGTGTTGCCGCAATCGTCTACAAGTAACGCTGTAGGACTGACGTCAACCGTAGTATGGGCGCTATCTCCCCAAACTGCAGTTTTGAGCTTTATGAAACCCGAATTACCATCCTTTTTGTAGCGTTGAAAATACTGTGCGCTACCTGGCTGACCCCAAGTCAGCGAATCGGCCACTAATCCGCCTTTGTGCTGACCTACGACGGTGACAACACTTGCCGTGTCCGTTTCATTGTGCGTTTCAACAAAGAAATGCTGATTGTAGCCACTGTCGGCCTGGACATCTATGGCATTCATCGTTATATAATTACCGATACCGATCATTGACGGACCCAGGTCACCAGCCAGTAATAAGGCATCTTGATCACTACTTGTGGGTATGCTGTAATCATAGACGGGGTTAGGCCAACCCATGGCAATGGAAGAATCGGTACTGGGCCCTATGGAACCTGCAACATAAAAAGGGGTAAACTTGAAGGACGGCGATGGAAAATTGAGGCCTTGCTTATCCGCAAGAGCGATACTGTATAAAGCCTCATTTCCAGAGGTGCCGACATACGTACTTGCCAGAAGCTGGGTTAGGTCTCTGTTTAAAACACTAATGACGCCGTCTTGGCCGCCTTGATGCGAGGCAGCAGGCACAATAGTTGGGTAGGAACTGCTGAATGTACTGCTCACAAAATATACCGCACCACCGTTGCGCTGGACTTCGATTTCGCCACGGAAACTATCGCCGTAGTTAAAGCGCAAACTGTCGTTGATGCCATCGCTCCCTGCACCACCTATGTAGGTAGAACCGATGAGCTGGTCACCAGCTGCATTTATTTTCGCTACAAAAAGATCTGTGCCTTGATTGAAAGTGTAGTATTCTGCTGTAATAGAAGCCCCACCTGCGAAAGAGGTATCGTACGCGGTGGATGTTACTCCAAAATCATCAGATCCCGTCGAACCTAAAATGTATACGTTGCCATTTTCATCACAATCCATACTGTACGGCTGGTCCAAATTTGAACCTCCTAAATACGTAGACCAAAGTAATTGGGAACCGTCAGAAGAAAATTTACTCACGGCAACATCAAACAAACCGCCGTTAAAACTTAGGTCAACCGCACCTAGGGTTGTGGGGTAACCTGTACCAAAGGCTATACCCCCACCAACAGCATTGCTACTGTCGTCGAAGGTAGCTGTATACCCGAAGTTGTCTACAGAACTGCCCGTGTAGGTACTAAAAATATAAATGGGGTCGATGGTGAGCGGCTGATCTCGGCTGAATCGGCCCAAATCGTATCCTAAATTTCCATTTACCTCCTTGTAACGGGCTCGAACAGTACGCATCTCTTGAAGCGCATAAGGCATTTCCTCCACAAGGGATCCAAACCGGGTTTGAAGGACCAATTCTTTCCCCTTTACCTGCCAACCGTCTAATCCATGATAAGCAATAGAAATCTGTTCTGGATCAGCTCCGGCAGCAAGCTCCCAATCAAACTTAAAACCACCGGCTGCCTCGTATACTACTAAATCAATACCGGGGTATACATTCCGTGCGCGCACTTTATGGAACGACCGCACGCCTGAGCGCCAAAAATCTTGCTTACCCACAAAATAAGTCAAGGGTGCATCATAAGCATCCTCCCCCAACCACTGCATGGTTTGAGAAGCGTTAAAAACCATTGAAAAATGATGGTAATGGAGTGAATCTGAATAGTGATGGTGTTCGCCGATGTGTTCACCGTGAAAATCTGACGGATCTAAAACAGAAAGTACGAGAGAATCTGGTGTGAGAAATAGGCTGTTAGGACCCAATTGGATTTTGAAGCTAAATGGCTCCTGCCACTGGCCTTCATTACGCACAAAACCCTGCTGCGCCACCAATGGTAACGTCCATATCAAGGCAAGAAATAGTTTCCAATTGCGCATAGTTAGCAAGATAGCTACTATCCTAACAGAATCCACCCCCTATTGTGCATTCAATAGACGCGATTACTCAATGTTTTTTAATATTCATCGGCATTCGCACTCTCGCCTTGTTTCATCAAGAATGCCTTAAGAAATCGTTCGATATTCCCATTCATTACCCCGTCTACATCAGAAGTCTCCTCGGCAGTGCGCACATCTTTGACCAATTTATAAGGATGCATTACATAGTTACGGATCTGCGATCCCCATTCGATCTTCTTCTTACCTGCCTCTATCTCCGCACGTTTGGCATTGCGCGCCTCAATCTCCATCTCGTACAATTGGGATTTTAGAAGTTGAATGGCCTTTTCCTTATTCCCTAACTGCGAGCGGGTCTCTGTGTTTTCAATGATAATTCCCGTAGGCTTGTGTCTTAATCGTACACCCGTTTCGACTTTATTCACATTTTGCCCCCCTGCGCCTGAAGAACGGAAGGTATCCCACGTGATATCGCTCATATTAATCTTGATATCTATGGTATCATCTACAAGTGGGAAAACATATACCGATACGAAACTTGTATGCCGCTTAGCGTTCGAATCAAAGGGTGAAATCCGTACGAGCCGGTGTACTCCATTCTCTCCTTTTAAAAAGCCAAATGCAAAATCGCCTTCTACCTCGATGGTTACCGTTTTAATACCGGCAACATCGCCTTCTTGAAGAACCAATTCCTTCGTCTTGTACCCTTGTTTT
>JAQWJX010000027.1:0-2339 GCA_029248145.1 Schleiferiaceae bacterium
TTTTTTTTCCACTGAATTTTAAGGGCCAAAAAAATCCCCAGAGTAACACTCCGGGGATTTTATTAAAGAATTTAATCTCTTTTTCTAAGGCAATGTATCTCCGATGTATTCCATCAAAGTGGGCCACGAATCGTTTTCTAAATACATTTCGTACTCCAAGGCAAGTGCATAACCAAAGTAGGAGCCTACTGCCACAAGCGCGACTAAAGTAAACAGACCTACATACGGGAAGCCTTCATACTTGCCCTCATATTCCGTGAGGGTAGCTTTGAAATGCGTGGTACCGTCTTGATCCATGTCGTAAAGACCGCCAAAATACTTCGACGTCCAAACCACCATGAAATTCAGGGCGATTCCTAGAAGCAAACTCATCACAAAGAGCAACAACGCTTTCCCCAGAAGGTTAAGTAACCAGCTGGTCATGTTGCCTGACACTTCTTTAGCGCCGTTCTGCATAGATGCTTCCAAAACTAGAAGGGTGTTATTTGCTTCAAACAAATAAGCTTCCTTATTCGCCTGTGCAGACGCAAGAGATGCATTCGCTGCATCTACAGGACCATTTGCTGCTTCAAGCGTAACTGGATAGTATTCTAGGGAAACGGTGTTCACCGCTTGTGGTTCTTCCGGAGTTTCGCCTTCATCAGAAATAGTCACTCCGGGTGCACCGGTTGCTGCGACATACAAACGTGACGTTGTAGAAGTTTCGCCGTCCAGTTCACCCATTACAGTAACTTCCCCAGAGGTTGTACCCCAATTCACCTTAAGCACATGCTCGTCTTCGCTAAGAATTTCTACCCCTGCTGGAACAGACCATATGTAGATGTCCATTCCTTTTGCGGTAGTATAGGTGTACTCATCGCCAGCACATACATCCGTACGACCACGAACTGCGCCCATACGTAAGGGTGCATCCGGGGTTTCATTTACAGAAACTGAATGTGAGGACCAATCGCCAGAACCACAACCATTTACAGGAGCAGCAAATATTTGATAGTCACCACTTTTGAATCGGTAACGGATCTCCGAACTGGTTCTAGAATAAATAGTATCACCTTCTTCATCCGTAATGCGCCACTTTAAGCTGCTCGCATCATTAGGAACAGGCATCCCAAAACGAAGCGCAGTACCGTTTTCTACAGCACCGTCTTCAGAGGCGGTAATACCAGAAGCATTGACGCGGTCTCTACGAGCGGTGGCTGTTGCCAGCTCGCCTTCTGCCAAAGCGATACTACTGTCTAACGCGGCAGTTGTAGTAGCCATATTTTCTTTATAACCGTCTACGAGCGCTGTTAACCCTTCAACATCTTCATCAGTAGTTTCAAAAGGCTTGTTGACGTCCATGTAGACCACATCACGCAGTGCGCTAGGTACTGCAGACCAGAAGGCGTTTCCTGCCTGTATAGACCGTATAGCTCCATACGCACTAGAAAGTGCATTCGCGTCTATCGTGTCCGCTGACCTGGCTGAAGCAAGATTAGCGGTGGCCTCTTCCATGGCTGCAACATTATCAGTTTTACGCTGATCAATCGCCGCGGTGTATTCACTGTAAGGTGCTGCGGCCACTTCTTGAACATTATCATAGATCCACATCCCTAGGGTATTGTAGGCCAGAATAAAAATCAAGATCGAGCCAATGCTTTTCAGCCAGCGTGAGCGGAAAGAATCGCGTAACGCTGTGAGCCAATTAAACGGCCCGTCATTCCGCAAATACGCTGGAATAATTAACGAAAGGAACTGAACAGCAGCAGCAGCGATGATCACGCCGTACAACCACGTAACCACGGATACACCAAGCACAACGCCTCCTAAAAGACCTGCAGCTTGATTAAGTAGTAGGTAATCCTGAGCGAGAGATTCTGCCACAAATACCAAAACGGCTGTTACTATTAAAGCGGCGTAAGTAGGACGCATACCTTTAGCTTTTGCTCCCATCGCTTTCGCCATGTGACTTCCAACCGCATCGAGCACATACAGAATCCCTGCTACGAGAGTGATGTCGCTAAAATTGAACAGCTCAATGGCAAGAAGGTCGTCCAGTAGATATCCACCTACTGCTATTAATACAGCAATGACGACCGTTCGATACGACGACCTGTTATCTTCCCAGTTAAAGCTGGCAATAAACGAGGACAGCATTTTAGCAAACAGCTTGTACGGCCATATTACTAAGTAGTGCCAGAGCACATAAAACGAAAAGCCTCCCAGCCCCAAAATTAACTGAGACCAAAGCCAGTAGAGTTTATTAGCAGACCAGCGAACGACGGATCCTATTATGTCGATAAGCCACATGAGGGCATAAACCGCATAAACGAAAACGTTCACTAGGTAAGACAGTGGCA
>JAQWJX010000059.1:0-2845 GCA_029248145.1 Schleiferiaceae bacterium
TTTTAAGAGTTATTGTATTAAGATTCTACTGACATTCAATTTGAACATTTACAGCCTTTGTTACGCGGTCCGCTCCTGTAGCGAATACCTTCTTCATGGCAATAAACTCCAAATAATCAATGGTCTTAGTCGCAGGAACAATAAAGAATTCCTCGGGAATAAGACGCAATTGGAAATTTCCGTTGTCTAAATAATCCATCTGTAAGTCTGGATTACTTCCCACGTTGAAGGTATTCTCAATTTGATCAAAAGTCCCGTCTGTATAGGTGACTTTTGCGTACATGTAGCAATCGTCAGAAGCCAAATTTTGCATGCTTGACTTCTCTTCACGCCAATTTTCATAACGCAAGGTCAGCACATCATCTGCCATAACCTTCGTTGGAAAATGGTAGAATGGATTGCGCTCTGTAGCAGGAGGATCGATAGCTATACTTTGATCGTCTGTTTTAACATCAGGGTCGCCATAACCTCCGCCGTCTTTAGCTTTAACTAAAAAGTGAATGTCCTCTGCATATACTGTGGTTGCATCCACCTCGTAGAAAAGGGTAGGAACAATTTTCCAAGAGAATGTCCCGTCGGCATTCTTCGTCATTTTCATGGCTTCGTTTGAATTCTTCCAAGGTGCAGACCCCGTGCCATTGACAAAAGGATGACCATCCGGATGTGTAGCTGGCTTCCATGTCCATACATACATGTCTTCGCCTGCATCGACTGCCTGCTTCAACAAATCTTGATGACCTACAGCCAAATCTAGAGCCGCCGGATCAAAGATGATCTCTAACGAATCCGCTGGGTCTATATTTTCATCTGGAACCGTGGTGATTTGGGCACTTGCTGTAAGGCCCAAAGTCAAGAGTAAAAGTGTGTTTATTCTTTTCATAATGAGGGCTTATTTACGAGTAAACGTTAATTGGTAAGAGACACTCGGCTTGTCACAACGTTCGCGACCATAGATGAAGCTTACATTCTGATCAATACTCCTTGGCATATTGCCTAGAGGTAAAATCACTATTGTTGAGTCCTGTACCAAATGAAGTTCGGATGGATATTCCGGCGTATTGTAACGCCAAGTTCCACCGTTGCCAAACACATCAAAGCCCGGGCCTTGCTGGTTCACAGAATACGTGCTGTCGCTATTAAAAGCGACCACCCATTTATTCTGAGCATCGACGTAAAAATCACTGACATCACGCGTTTCGGGTACTGGAAGTGTTACATCCGTCTGCTCGACCATTGTGAGTTCCCAAGTTCCGAGAATACCTGCACCTGCCTCATAGCTTGGTCCGATAGGACCTACTTCAGGCTTACATGCACCTAGGGCTAAAAATGCAGCCGCCACTAAAGTTATAATTCTTGCTTTCATATACTTTCCTGCTTAGTTGCAGCCTCCTTCTTCATTATAAACAAATCCTTGCGCTGTCCCTTCAAAATTAGGGAATTGCAGTACCATACCTGGGCAATCCCAATCCACACCACGAATGGTTTGGATTTCTCCCAATACACCTTGGCGCTTAAGTTGGAATAATCGATCACCTTCAAAGGCCAATTCCAAACGACGCTCCGACATAACATCAGTGAGTGTAAGACTGGTTAAATCTGTCAAGCCCGCGCGTTGACGCAATGCATTGATTTTTGCCAATCCGGTTCCATCACTATCGCCATTTAAGCGCACATTACATTCGGCGTAAATGAGGTACAAATCTGATAAATGCAATAGAGGCACATCGAGGAAACTCCCGTCGAATTTACTCACTACATAGAATTCGTCTGGTGTGCCCGCGTTGCGCGCCTCATACCACAATTGACCGCGCAGATCATTGGTATCCGCCGTAGCCTCGACATACAATGCTTGACTTGCTTTCAATGCCGGATTCGCGTTAGGATCATCGGAACGGTAGTTCCATGTAAAGCCCATACCGCGCTCATCTACGATCGTATCCGTCGCTGAACTTTCGTTCGTACTCACCAACGTGAAGATGAATTCTGCAGGAAGGTTGCCATTGGCATGATCCGCAAAACGATTGGCTAAAACAGGGTCTAGAGCATATGTTCCTGAGTTTATTACCTCAGCCGCTTTTGCTTTCGCATTAGCGAAATCACCCATTTCTAAATAGACTTTCGCCAACAATGCTTTCGCTGCCATTTGGTTCGCAAAAATTCCGTTTGATGAAGGCAGGTCTGCCTCTGCATCCAAAAGATCTTGCTCAATCTGTGCATAGACATCTGCAACCGTCGCGCGCATCTGTGGCGTCTGATCCGCGCTCACCTTTAATGGAATCCCTAAATGGCTGTTGTCAGAAGTATATCCATAAGGCAATGCCCAAATACGAACCACGTGGTAATGACTCAATGCACGAATAAACTTTGCTTCCGCTGTGATACGAGCAACTGCATCGACAGTAGCACCTTCAAGATCCGCTACCTCTTCAATTAAGGTATTCGCACGATAAATAGCGATGTATGCATTGCGGTATTCGCCGCCAAAAGATCCATTAAAGAACGACGAGGTCCAACGCCAAATCTGGGCATACTCGCCATTCAGACCTAATGGATCTGCAATGTGATCAGACATGACTTCAGGGATGTTCTGAAAGCTGCCGTTAAAAGCGTTTGCTGCAACATCATATACACTTACTAATAGCTCTTGCGCATCTTGAATGTTCAGAATGGCTGAATCTGCCGGTATTTGATTATTACTATTCGCCTGGAAATCTAAAATTCGCTCGCACGAAGAACTACCTACTGCGATGGCGATTAGCGCTATAAATACTTTCAAATTTTTCATAATTCGCGCTGATTAAAAGTTAATGTTTACACCTAAGTTCACCGTCTTTTCTTGCGGCGG
>JAQWJX010000063.1:0-10279 GCA_029248145.1 Schleiferiaceae bacterium
TTAAATTCCGATTTTGCACGGGCAAATTCCAGCATTTGCTTCTCAATTTTCTCGAAATCCTTTTCACCTATAGTTTCCTCACCAAAGTCAACATCGTAATAGAAGCCTTTTTCAATGGCCGGTCCTATGGTCAATTTTGCAGCAGGGTAGAAGTGTACAATGGCCTGTGCTAGTACGTGCGCTGAACTGTGCCAAAACGCTTCCTTCCCTGAGGCGTCGTTCCAGGTGAAAAACTGCAATGTACCGTCAGTAGTCAACGGGTCATTAAGTTCGATGGTTTGGCCATCAAAGCTTCCTGAAAGAATATTACGTGCAAGACCGTGAGAGATACTTTTTGCTACGTCCATGGCAGTAGAGCCAGATTCGTAACTGCGTTGGTTCCCATCTGGGAAGGTGATTGTAATCATGTGCTTATCTACAATTATAAGATGAGGTGCAAAAATAGGGTTTAGAGGGGCTTGTGCGGTTTTTTTACTCCTATTTTATTCTTGTACTTTAGCCGTGTATTACTGATTTCATGGAGCATACCCCAAACAAGGCCGCCATACTTAAAAAATTTAATGACCTCTGCAAGGATACCTTGATGGAAACCTTGGGTATCACTTACGTCGACGTGGATCCAGGTGAAGGTACGTTGGTAGCAACGATGCCAGTAGATTCAAGAGTATACCAGCCCATGCGTATACTACATGGAGGCGCAACAGTAGCCTTGGCAGAAAGTGTGGGCTCTGCAGCCTCTCAATTACTAATCGATCCTGCTAAGGAGGCCGCTGTAGGTGCCGAAATCAGTGCCAATCATTTAAAGAGTGCCCGTACAGGAATGCTTATTGCTACGGCAACATGTGTCCACAAGGGAAGGAGCTCGCATCTTTTTCAAATTCGTATTGAAAATGAACAAGGTGAATTGATTTCCATGGTGAAATTGCTCAACTTTATAAAAGCACGTAAATAATGCTTGAAGTATTGGCCCGCATACCAGGAAGGCCAAAAGTGGCCTCAAAATACGTGGAGACGGATGTTGCTCGTGCGATGGTGTTATTGCGCGGTTTTCATGGTGATTTACGCGGATTCAAGGAAGAATCAGCGCTGGATGAGACTCTTTTTTGGTCCGATTTTGCAACGACAAGCCTCAATGTACCTACTCAAAGTAACACCGCCGCTTACCAGCAACAGATAACAAAGATCATCTCACGCATTCAGCAACGACAGGTGAGCAAGGTAGTACTCAGCCGTCCTTCTCATTTGAACACTACTCGTGCAGATGCACAAAGAACATTTGCTGAGCTCGAAAAACGGTATCCAAACTGCACTGTATTTGCTCTCAAACACCCCGAATACGGTCATTGGATGGGCGCTTCTCCTGAGGTGCTCTTCGAAGAGATCAAGGACGGATACCGTTCTATGTCGCTCGCAGGGACTCGGTTATCTGGGGCTTCTGACTGGGGCGATAAAGAGCGCGAAGAACAAAATTTTGTTACTACAGAGATTCAGAAAACCCTCACCGCTTTTGGTGGGCATGTCCGAAGTCAGCCAGAAGAAACTTTGCACGCAGGGCCTGTGGAACATTTATTGACTTGGGTAGAAACCGATGCATCGAATGCCCCCCCGGTTGCTATTCTCGAAGCATTGCACCCAACACCCGCTATTTGTGGTACACCCACGGTACCTGCACGTGAAGTGATTGCGGAAGTGGAACAATACGACCGCGGCTTGTACACAGGCTATTTGGCCTTCATGACCGGTGGTTTGCATGCCACAGTGCTGCTCCGAACCATGCAGTGGTCAGAATCGGGCATTACTTTTTATGCAGGAGGAGGAATTACTAAGGACAGCGTACCTTTGAATGAGTGGATGGAGACAGAGTATAAAATCTCTGCTCTCAAGGACGCTGTACAATTCAAATGACAACAACAAAGCACACGGCACACTGGACATTACAAGCGCTTGCGCAGGCAGGGGTGAAGACTATTGTGTTCTCTCCTGGTTCGCGAAATGCCCCATTGGTCATTGCTGCCGAAGCCTTAGGGTCTTTCACGCTGGAAGTGCTCGGTGATGAGCGCAGCGCAGCCTTTAATGCACTGGGAAGAAGTCTCGTGACTGGTTCACCGGTTGCGGTTTGCTGTACCTCAGGCAGCGCTTTAGCAAATTATTATCCTGCCGTTTTAGAAGCGTATTATGCTCACGTTCCGTTGATTGTCCTCAGTGCCGATCGACCGGAGGAGCGCATCAATAAAGGTGAGGGTCAGACTTGTGTTCAACGCGACTTTTATGAGCCGCATGTCGCTGCTAGCGTGCATATTGAAGAAGATTCTTCCGCCTCGGAAGTAGTGTCACTATTGGCCTATGCACTGAACGCGCAACACGTCGAAATGCGCCCAATTCATATTAACCTTGCCTTTGATGAGCCTTTATATGCCCAAGAATTGGAACCTGATCCAGTGGAGATGGTCTTTTCAGACGATGTAATGGAATTCCATGGAATACCGGATAATCAGCCGGTTCCTTCTTTTTCAGATTGTAAATCCGTAGCCGTAATTGCTGGCCAATTACGGCCCCAAGAAAGTGCACAATTACGCACGCTGCTCGAGGAAGGCGTCGCTTGGACGCTTTTCGCAGACCCTATGAGTGGTGTGCTGGACCATCCACAGGCGTTACCTATGGAAGCGTTGCTCGATCTTGAACCTGATGCAATATTGAGTATTGGTGGGCAGTGGATTAACAAAAAGCCCAAGCAGCATTTACGAGCGCTGGGAATTAAAAAACATGTGCACATCGATATCTTCCAATGTTGGGATGTGTTAGACGCAGAGGTGCTGCACTTGAGGATGGCTCCGAATGCACTTGCAGTTTGGAAATCCGCCTCGGAATTCATTAGAATGCCAGCTGTGGCAACGGTTTCGAAACCCTTGCCGTGGTCTGACGCCGCGGCGTTTCAAAGTGTGGTTTCGAAATTAAATACAACGGACGTACTGCATCTAGGCAACAGTTCCATCGTACGTTATTTCAATTACTTTCCAAAAGCCGTACAACTGTATGGAAATAGAGGGGTGGCTGGTATTGACGGCAGTTTGAGTACCGCTGTCGGTGCGGCATTGGCAGATCCTGACCGCAGGCATATTTTAATCATCGGTGATCAAAGTTTTTTATACGATCACAATGGATTCTATGGACAAAAAATTCCTCAGAATTTGGTGGTATGTGTACTCAATAATGGGGTAGGCGGTATATTCGATTGGCTCCCTGGAACGGCTAGTACTGGGCCGACTGCACAACGCGTTTTTGCCAATGCACAACACGTAAATCTTGAAGGAATTGCATCGGCCTTTGGTGTGGACTATGAAGCAGTTTCTTCAGTAGCAGCACTAGTAGCAGCATTGGACACGGCTGTTGCTCCGAAAATAATTGATAGTAAAACGGAGCAGCATGCCAACTTAGCGGTGCTTGTTGCGTTACAATAGTATGGTACCATTTCATATCTGGATTCAAGCAGCGCGGCTGCGCACCTTACCTCTAGCTTTCGCGGTCATTGCCTTAGGTACCGGTTTGGCCTATAAAATCAATGAATACCTGAATTGGGGCATTTTTGTACTTGCGGTATTTACTGCCGGTGCCTATCAAATATTGTCGAACTATGCCAATGACCTAGGCGATGGCCTCCGCGGCACAGACGACTATCGTACTGGTGAAAAACGTGCGATAGCTAGCGGTTTAATTACTGCAGATCAAATGAAGCGCGCCGTTAATTTGTGGACCGTATTGGCTCTGTTCGGAGGTGGTGGATTAAGCTTTTTAGCGTTTCAAGAACGCATTCTACTCTTAGTACTCTTTTCTTTATTGAATGTTGCTGCAGTGTTGGCTGCTAAGTCCTATACTATGGGTCCAAAGCCCTATGCATACTGGGGCGGAGGTGATTTTTTTGTCTTTTTATTTTTTGGATTGGTTGGGGTTCTAGGGTCCGCAAGTTTATACGGCTCGTTGCACTGGAGCTTCCTTTTTCCAGCTTTGGTTGCTGGTGCTTACAGTGCGGCAGTACTTACTTTAAACAACCTTAGAGATATTGAAACGGATGCTGTAGCTGGAAAGCGAACTCTGGTAGTACGGTTCGGGTACCAATGGGGAAGGGGATACTTTAAAGCGCTTTTGATGATTGGTAATATATTGAGCTTATTCTTTGCCTTGTATTGGGCCGCATTAGACGGGAATCAATATTTACTCATTTTCCACATAGCCTTCGGAGTCATACTCTCCCGGGTAGTCTTTATTCGGTTTGCTCGAGCAAGAGATTCAGTAGCATTGGACACCTTGCTTAAACCAATGGCGCTGACGACTTTGGTCTACTGCCTTGGAACAGCTTTAGCACTTAACTTCTAGGTAAGCCATGAAAGCAACCGTACGTCCTTACCTTCTTAATTTCAAGCAACCCGCTGGGACTTCGCGGGGTATTCTGCGTACGAAAGAGAGTTTCTTTTTGCGTATCGAGGATGCTGCGTCACCATTCGGGATTGGATTGGGTGAGGTAGGACTGTTACGCGGTTTGAGTGTCGATGATGTCCCGGAACTGGAAGGTCAATTGGCTTGGACTGCGGAAAATATTCATCTGGGTTTGGAGGAATTGTATACTCGTAACCGCACTTTTCCCAGCATCCAATTCGCATTAGAGCAAGCCTTTAGTCATTTACAGCATGGTTTTCACCACTTTGAGACGCCCTTTAGCCGAGGCGAACATGGACAGTCGATAAACGGCTTGATCTGGATGGGGTCAAAGGAATTCATGCTCGATCAAATACAACTTAGATTAGAAGAGGGATTTAAGACCTTAAAAATGAAAGTCGGTGCCATTTCTTGGGCGGATGAATTGACTTTGCTGAAAGGTATTCGTGAACGCTTTTCTGCGAGCGAATTGATTTTACGTGTAGATGCGAATGGTGCCTTCGATCGATCATCCATAGTACCAGTAATTCATGAATTGGCTGCGTTAGAGGTACACAGTATTGAGCAGCCGCTTCCTCCAACGGACCGAGAAGGTTTAGCAGAGATATGTGCTTCGTCGCCTGTACCTATAGCTTTAGACGAGAGTCTCATTGGTATTTTTAGTGCAGTTGAAAAAGAGCTCCTGCTGGATGTTGTGCGACCGCAATACATTATCCTGAAGCCTAGTTTTATAGGGGGATGGCACGGTGCGGACGAATGGATTGATTGTGCTGATGCGCGCGGTATAGCTTGGTGGGCAACCTCTGCTTTAGAGAGCACTGTGGGTATGAATGCCATTGCGCAATGGACGGCCACAAAGCAATTGCACTTGCCGCAAGGATTAGGAACAGGCAGTTTGTATACCAATAACATTCCTGGGCCCTTAGAAGTTAAAAACGGTGAATTATGGACTGTAGGTGATGTCCAGAAACTTTGGTCATTCCCGGATTCGTTCACTCCATTTAAATAGAGCCTCTTAAAGAAATAAAGAGTGAACGGCCAGGTGCGACTATGCCACTGGCGTAACTGCGGTATTGAACGTCCATGATGTTGTCTATACCGCCACGAACTAAGATGTTCTTGTTGAATACATAGGATGCATGGAGATTAATGGTATACCATGCCGGCGTATATACCTCCCCATTATCGTTGAGTGCATACATATGTATTTTAGAACGTTCGCTGAATGGCATGTTTTCGGCATCTACAGCGCCGTTGTAGCGTAAGATTAGATTGCTACGCCACTTATTTTTATGAAAGGAAAAGTTTGAAGTTGCGTTAAAAGGGGAAACGTGGCGCAGCGTATAGCCCTGGCTGTCTTTGCCAAAAGGATGCGCCCAGTGAATCATCCAATTTAAGTTCTCTGATATATCCGTACGAACGCCAAACTGATAGCCCCAGATCCAAGCATAATTTAGATTTTGAACGGCAAGAACTTGGGATAATTCTCCGTCGAAATTTATGCTATCACTTCCCATAAACGTGTATGGAGCACGTTCTAAGGCATTGTCAAGGTAGCTGTAATAAAAGCTGGCATCGACGACCCATAATTTTCCGAGCTTTTGCTTTGCGCCTAATTCTGCACTGTACAGCCGTTCTTCTCGTAGATTGCTATTAGGGACAATCACAGCACCAGGCTGGGAATCGAATACCTTGCTCGCGTCATCAATGTTCGGCGCACGGAAACCAGAACTTAAATTCAGAAAATACTTAAATGTAGGTTTGTGGTAAGTAACTCCCATCTCCGCACTAGGAGCTAGAAATTTTAAACGCGCGTCTTCATTGAACCCACGAAAAGAAATAGGCGTGTACATACTTATTCCGTTGATCCTGGATCCTGCACTAAAGGCAACATGCTTGCTCAAATCTGTATCGTAATGCGCGAAAAAAGATCCGCTAATCCAATGGCTCCCATTGGCATATCGGGATTGTGCTTCCCAGGTCGAATCCGTATTCATGTAATGGTAATGGAAGGCAGTACTAGTGAGATTATTTCCGATAAATTCGGCTCCGTATAGGACCGTGCTCTTATTTGAAATTTTCTTGCTAGCGTCAAAATTCATCTGGTTTATATACACCTGTTCGCGTTGATAACTTCCTACCGGGGCTTTAAATTTTCTAGTATCACGGCTTTCTTCGAAGTACTGGCCTGATAAGGTGAATTTCATCCAATCGCTTATGGCGGTCTGATCTCTATTTTCGATGGATAAATAACTCATCATCCATGCCTGTGGACCGTACTTCCATTGTGCGTATTTAGGTCTTCCGTTCATCATTTCTGTGAATCGATCATAGCGATTTACGTCACCAGTCAAACCGAGATGTAAGCCGGATTTAAAAGTGGTGCGTTCCGCAATACGGACCTTGAATTTTTGTGCTATGTTGCGCTTTTCGTAAGAGGTGTTGTATTGAATCCGTTTGTCTTCTGGTATCCGGAGGGTATCGATACTGCCAATAGTAGTGGGTAAACAGGTGAGTTGCGTGTTACTTAGATGTGAAGCAGGTGTCCATGGCAGAATTCGCTGGCCCATTCGTATATCGTGGTATTGCGTATAGGTTAGCGAAGTCATTCCCGCCCAATTCAGACCGCCGTAGTTGATTCGAAAATTAGATCTTCTCGATAGTTGCGTATTTTGGCTGCTCAAATTAAAAACTAAACTTTGTAAAACTTCTGTAGAATCACCAAAGTGAGCATCGAAGGTGTTGATGTGCATTACACCGCCTAATGCATCGCTACCGTGTAAAACGCTTCCAGGACCTAAGCTAATCTCTATATTTGAAACACTCTCTTCATCTACGGAAATTACGTTGTGTACATTTCCAGATCTAAAGATGGCGTTGTTTATTCTTATACCGTCGACCAGTACGAGCACTCGCGATGTACTCATGCCTCGAATCATGGGTGAACCCCCACCAGCTTGTGATTTTTGAATGAAAACATTGGGATCGATGGCGAGCGCATCTGCTGTATTTGCTTGAAACTGCTGGTCTAATTGTTTAGCATCAATGCTTCTAACTTCTCGTGCGGTTTTTTGGTACTGTTGCTCCATTCGATTCGCCCGAATTACGACTTCCTGTATATTCAGTACACTTTCTCGCAATAAAACTTCGTAGTCCCGTTCCTGAAGTTCCTTCCTTGAATAATAGCCTGCCGCGTAGCTGGTGTGGTAAAGAGCGATGACTTGTCCTGGTGTGCCTTCTGGGATCAGAATTCGTCCTAAAGGACCGGTCTCCCCAATATAGGCTTGATCCATAGTTATGCTAACCCCTTCAATGGGTTCGCCACTCATGGCATCACTAACTGTAAGCCATACATATTCAACCTCACCCGCAGCGTAAACGCTGAAAGAGAATACCATGAGGCTGATGTATATTGCTGCTGTTTTGAACTTGTTCATTGCGCACACGTTGAAACAAAAACTGTACCCGAAAATACATGTCCGAAAATAAATCATTTTTCGTTTGGAACAACCGGAGTTATTCTGCTGCTGAGCTCGTTGATTTACAGGGTGTTCCTGTACATATTGCTCCTGTTCAAAGTGCTTTAAGATTTTGTTTAAGTCAGCAATCGGAATGGACGTTACAGACCAGCGGTTCAACGGGTAGCCCGAAGACGTTGGCTTTATCGCGTGCTATGATCTACGGATCGGCTCGTGCCACATTGAATGCCTTTGGATTGGTTCCCGGTTCTACGGCGGCATTGGTATTACCGGCAAAATATATTGGTGGCTTTATGATGGTCGTTCGCGCATATGTAGGCCAACTTACTTTGCATTTGTGTGAGCCTCGGGCGTTGCCAAATGTTCCGGAAGGACTCGACTTTGTTCCAATGACTCCCGCCCAGTTTGTTGCAATACAAGAAGCTGGAAAGCAACTTAAGGTGAAAACAGTACTGTTAGGGGGGAGTGCACTGGCTTCTCGGTACGATATCGCCACTTATCTCGGGGTTTATTTGGGATATGGAATGACAGAAACGGCTTCTCATGTTGCTCTTCGCCCATTGGGGGGTACCTTTTATACTGCAGTAGGGGCGACGGAATTTTCTGTGAATGTTGATGAATGCCTATGTATTTCTGCGCCGCATCTCGAGATTTCTAAGCTGCAAACTCAGGATCGTGTGCGGTTGCTTGATAAGAAACGATTCAACTTCGAAGGTCGATTGGATGATGTAATCAACTCTGGGGGAATCAAACTTCACCCGGAAAAATTCGAGTCTGTTTGTGATACCCATGGTATTCAAACAGTCATGAGCTCAAGGGAACACGAACGTTATGGTCAAGTGCCGGTTATGGTAGTACGCCGAATGGAGGATGTTGAAGACCTCAAAAGGGCATTGCGTCTTTGGGAGGGAACAGCGCTACCAAAGGAAGCTTGTATTGTCGCAGAATGGCCACTGTTGGAGAACGGGAAATTGGACCGATTAAAGCTGCAGTCTTTTATTAAATCACATCCGGATCGCCTTTTCCGGCTCTAAGCAGTATAGGTATTGCTCCACTGAGGTCAATAACCGTTGAGGGAACATTATCACCCCAGCCACCGTCTATCATAAAATCAGCTAGATGCGCATAGGTCGCAGCGATTTCATCCGGATCAGTAGGGTATTGAATAATTTCATCGTCGTGATGCAAGGACGCGGATGCCAAAGGACGACCTAAAGTTTCGCACAAAGCCATCACAATAGGGTGATCAGGTATTCGAATACCGATGGTTTTACGCTTTTGTCCGAGCTTTCGTGCCAATGCAATATTCGCTTCCAATACCATGGTGTATGGCCCTGGAAAGCAGCGTTTTAGAAGCTTAAAAGTTCCGCCGTCTACGCTTTGAGTATATTCGGATACTTGGCTCAGGTTGGTGAAGAGAAATGAAAATTCAGACGCTTTGACTGATTCCTTTTTGATTTTAGCCAGTTTTTCCAGTGCCAACGGATGCTGAAAATCCCCGGCGACAGCATACACGCTATCCGTAGGGATGATGGCAATTTCACCCCGCTTAAAACGCGCTACACATTCTGTGATGGTCTCTGCGTTAATGCTTTCAGGATAAATGGAATAAATCACAAGCCTTTTCAATTTTTTATAAGGTACAAAAAAGCCTCGCGGTAGGCGAGGCTTTCCTAAAACTATAAGTTACGAATAGGTATTAGCCGTTTGCTTTTGCGTGATCCGCTAAAAACTTCGCCAAACCGATATCTGTAAGGGGGTGCTTCAATAACGCTTCCATTGCGCTTAAAGGACCTGTCATCACATCTGCGCCAATCTCAGCACACTGAATAATATGCATTGGGTGACGTACCGAAGCTGCAAGAATTTCTGTACCGAAGTCGTAGTTGTCAAAAATGATGCGAATGCTTTCGATCAAATCCAAACCGTCCGTCGAGATATCATCCAAACGTCCAATGAATGGACTCACGTAAGTTGCGCCAGCTTTTGCCGCCATCAGTGCTTGGCCTGCAGAGAAGATCAGCGTACAGTTGGTCTTGATGCCTTTGTCAGAGAAGTATTTCAATGCTTTCACACCATCTTTGATCATCGGGATTTTGACTACGATTTTCTCATCCAATGCAGCCAATTCTTCCCCTTCTTTAATCATCCCTTCGTAATCTGTGGCAATTACTTCAGCACTTACATCACCGTCCACAATTGCACAAATGGCTTTATAGTGCGCTTTCACATTTGCGTCTCCGCTAATGCCTTCTTTAGCCATCAATGATGGGTTAGTCGTTACCCCGTCTAGTACTCCTAGCTCTTGGGCTTCTTGAATCTGTGCGAGGTTCGCAGTGTCGATGAAGAATTTCATGTGTGTGAGTTAT
>JAQWJX010000075.1:0-8657 GCA_029248145.1 Schleiferiaceae bacterium
GTGTACAAAATGTGAGCAAAAAAAGAAAACCAGTAAGTCGCTGATACACCCGGGTACGTAATTTGCATGAGATTCAAAGGTAAAACGAATGTTTATGCGCCTTGGTATGGTTGGCTCAAGTTTTAAAGGAATTAAAATTGCCGGTTTGGCGTTGCTTTTTACGGTATTAGCAGCTTTCAACCCGCGGCCGTTTCGCGCAGCAAATGCTGGGGTGAACATAATCGTGATCGACCCAGGGCACGGTGGCAAAGATCCGGGTAACCTGGGAACCGGGCGTTATCGCACGCGCGAGAAAGACGTAAGTTTTGACGTAAGTGCATTGGTCAAAAAGTATATCGAAGCCAATTTACCCGATACGGAAGTCATTCTTACCCGTGATGATGACCGATTCATTGAGCTGTACCAGCGCACAGTAATAGCAAATCGCGCGAACGCCGACGTCTTCATCTCTATTCACTGCAATGCAAATGACAATAAAAGTGCTTACGGCACTGAGAGTTTCGTTCTCGGTATGGGCGAAAGAGACCAAAGGCTCAATAAAACCGCACAACTCGAGAATGCAGCGCGGTTACTGGAAGAAAATTGGGAAAGTAATTATGAAGAACTCGATGCTAATAACCCAGCAGCGATTATCGCTCTTCGCTCCTATCAAGATGCATTTTTAGAGCAAAGCATTAGTATTGCGGATGAAATACAACGTCAATTCGAAGGCCGAGTAAAACGTCGCAATCGTGGCGTAAAACAACAGCCGTTGGCTGTACTGCGCGGTTCCACCATGCCCGCGGTACTTGTTGAATTGGGCTTTTTAACCAATCCCGGCGAGGAAGATTTTTTACAAAGCACCCAGGGAAAGGAATTGCTCGCAAGCGCCATTTACCGTGCGGTGAAAGAATATAAATTTAAACGCGAGCAGCGCGATGCCGGTATTCAAACGGAAGGTTCTAGCCTCACTCCTGCAGTTGAAGCCCCGACAACCACGCAGGGGAATAGTACTGAGATCGCAGCTTCTGCAGCGAGTTCGGAACGTGAAACGGCAGCCCCTGAGATTCAGGTCGAACTCGACGCAGGTATGGACCTTTATTTTGCAGTGCAAATTGCAGTCTCACGTAATGACCTTCCCTGCCTTCCCGAAAACTTTAAAGGACTTGAGGCCGTATGGAAACAAGATCAATACGGTTTGTTCAAATACTATTGCGGAAGGTTGGCAACATTTACAGATGCCGAAGCGTTAAAAGAAAAAGTATTGGAACACTATCCGGACGCCTACCTAGTTGCATTTGAGGAGGACAAGAAAATTGACTTGAATGAGGCTAAAAAGCGCGCACCTTAGTGTATTTTAGCATATAAACGAAACGACTTTGAAAACAGAATTTAAAATTGGCTTGGCCATAGTTCTCGGGATATTCCTGTTGTATTGGGGGGTAAATTACCTCAAGGGAAAGGATGTTTTTAGTTCAGAGAACAAATATTACGTCGTTTACGATAACACTGAAGGCCTATTAGCTACACGACCTATCACCATCAATGGCTATCAAGTAGGACAGGTCAGTGACATTTCTTTCGTTCCTGATGCTTCCGGTAAGTTACTCGTTACTCTGAATGTCGGTAACGACTTCCCAATCACGCAAGGAACCGTTGCAAAGATTTATTCGGCGAGTATTATGGGTGAAAAAAGCATCTCATTAACAGTCAACAAAGGAGCACCACTTGCCTTAAGTGGAGATACGTTAGTGAGTGCCACTGAGCGCGACCTTACAGAAGAAGTAAATATGCAATTGGCTCCGATCAAAGCGCGTACAGAAGAATTACTAGGTACGTTAGATACCGTCATTGGATTGGCTTCAGGATTTTTAGATGAACGTACCTCTCAAAATTTCAAATCAACCTTTGAAAGTTTGACTAAGACTTTTGCTAGTGTCGAGGCTAGCGCTGCGGAAGTCAGTGATTACCTTGGTGACAACAAGGGTAATTTCGATGCAATGAGTGAAAACTTCCGAATCCTCAGCGAAGAATTGGCTGCAAAAAGTAAAGACATTAGCAGCACCATTACCAATCTAGAAGCTATTTCAGACAGTTTAGCCAATGCCAAACTCACTGAGACGGTCAACAATATGGAAAGCATCACCGCCCGCTTTGATCGCTTAATGGCAGAATTAGAGACGGGTGAAGGTGCCGCTTCAAAATTGATTTACGACGAAGAGGTCTACGCTAACATGAAAAAAGCGACGGAGAACTTAAACCGACTCCTGCTAGATATTAAATACAATCCGAACAAATACCTGCATGTCAGTATGTTCGGAAGTAGAACACGCTACACAGAGGAAGAAATCCAAGCCATCGAAGAGGCTATGGAAGGAAGTAATCCAGAAAAATAAACATGACCTATTTGCCCAACATTCTATTCATTTCAGCGCTGGCGACCGCAATAGCTATATTCGCTAAGAAGGTGGGGCGTATTCGTAAGAACATTGGTTTAGGAAAGGATACCGACCGTAGCGATCGCCCTAGCGATCGCCTGCAAAACATGCTCAGAGTTGCCTTTGGTCAATCTAAAATGCAGGCGCGTCCAGTCGCTGGTTTCCTTCATTTTATCGTGTATGTGAGCTTCCTCATTATAAATATTGAGGTCCTGGAAATCATCGTTGACGGTATTTT
The DNA here is from genome assembly GCA_029248145.1 of Schleiferiaceae bacterium. GTDB lineage: Bacteria > Bacteroidota > Bacteroidia > Flavobacteriales > Schleiferiaceae > UBA10364. The sequence goes on from JAQWJX010000075.1 coordinate 2,656, forward strand.
CGGAACACACCGGGCCTTTGCACCATTTTTAGGTAAAGCATACACCCCTATTATCAGTGCTTTTGAAGTATTAGCGGTACTTACGGTACTTGCCGTGCTCATCTTTTGGTGGCGCAGAAACGTGAGTAAATTGGACCGATTCCACAAACCGGAAATGAAAGGTTGGGCATTTACCGATGCGAACAATATCTTGTATATCGAACTAGTGCTCATGTTTGCTTTCTTGAACATGAATGCATTAGAAGCAAATTTCGCCGATGCGCACCACAGTTTCCTTATCAGCCAGTACATAGCCCCGCTTTGGAGTGGTGCGAGTGAATGGGGACTGCATTTTGGTGAGCGACTATTCTGGTGGGTTCATATCCTCGGAATCTTTGCGTTCTTGAACTACCTCCCGTATTCAAAGCATTTTCACATCATTCTCGCCTTCCCGAATACCTATTATGCCAACCTGGAAGCCAAAGGCCGCTTTGAAAACAATGCAGCGGTAACGAAAGAAGTAACATTGATGATGGATCCTTCTGCAGATCTATTTGCGGCGCCAGCTCCGGATGCCGATGCTCCAGTTGAACGCTTCGGTGCAAAAGACGCCAACGATTTAAGCTGGGCGAACTTACTCAATGCCTACACATGTACGGAGTGCGGTCGCTGCACAAGCGAATGCCCTGCCAATCTTACGGGTAAAAAACTATCGCCGCGTAAAATCATGATGGATACACGCGATCGCATTGAAGAGATTGGTATTAACATCGCAGCCAACGGTTCTTTTGTAGACGATGGCAAAAGCCTATTAGGCGATTACATTACCAATGAGGAATTGTGGGCCTGTACCAGTTGTAATGCTTGTGTGCAGGCTTGTCCAGTAGATATCGATCCGCTAAATATCATCATGAAACTTCGCAATTTTGCTACCATGGAAGAAAGTAGCGCACCAGGCGCACTGAACGCCATGATGACCAATGTGGAAAACAATGGTGCGCCCTGGCCATTCAACCAGATGGACCGAGCGAATTGGATCAACGAATAAAGCAACCCAACACCCAACATACAAACAGTAATTCTAAAAACGCGTCAAATAAAACACATGGAAAAAAGCGCTAATGCACACATTGACAAGCTATTAAAAGAAGCTTCTGAGGACGGTCAATTGATCAGTCCAATGCTGCCTGAAGATGTGAAGAATTACCTAATCGATATCGACGGTACTGTCTGTGACGATATCCCGAATGAGGAACCCGAGCGAATGGCGACAGCGAATGTCTACCCTGATGCTTTAGACACCCTCAACAAATGGCACGAAGAAGGACATGTGATTACATTCTTTACCTCGCGCACAGAAGATCACCGCGAGGTGACTGAAAAATGGCTTAAGGACAATGGATTTAAATGGCATGGCCTTTTGATGGGTAAACCGCGCGGCGGTAACTACCATTGGGTAGACAACCACATCGTTCGTGCAACGCGTTACAGCGGTAAATTCACTGACCTCGTTGAAAAAGAAAGTAAAATCCAAGTTTTCGAAGACTAGTCTATGACAACATTTCAAGTTCCCACATTGGCACAAATGACCGCCGAAGGCAAAGCTCCAGAAGTCTTGTTTTGGGTCGGATGTGCCGGAAGTTTTGACGATCGCGCAAAAAAGATCACCAAAGCCATGGCAAAAATTTTGCATCATACAGGCATCAGCTTTGCCGTATTGGGAACAGAAGAAGGCTGTACTGGAGATCCTGCGAAGCGTGCTGGTAATGAGTTTTTATTCCAGATGCAAGCAATGATGAATATCCAAGTCCTCAACGGCTATGAAGTAAAACATATTGTGACCACGTGCCCGCATTGTTTCAACACGTTGAAAAATGAATATCCAGAGCTGGGCGGAAACTACCATGTGGAACACCACAGCCAGTTTTTAAATCGTCTTCTTAAAGAAGGTAGACTCAAGATTGAGGGCGGAAGTTTCAAAGGCAAAAAAATTACTTTTCATGACCCCTGTTATCTCGGTCGTGCAAACGATGAATACGAGGCGCCACGCGCGCTTTTAGAAAAACTGGACGTTTCCCTGAAAGAAATGCGTCGTTGTAAAAAGAATGGCCTTTGCTGTGGTGCTGGTGGTTCTCAAATGTTCAAGGAAGCCGAAAAAGGAACCGCAGAAATCAATCACGTTCGAGCGGACGAAGCCATGGAAACTGGTGCCGAGATTGTTGTTGCTGGATGTCCTTTCTGTAATACTATGCTTACTGATGGCGTTAAAAACCGTGAAAAAGAAGATCAGGTTCAAGTCTTAGATTTGGCTGAAATGATCGCATTAGCCGAAGACCTTTAAAATGAGTATGCAATCTATGCATCCTGAATCACGCATGTGGTTCTACGGTCTCGAGCAGCCATTGACTGACGAACAATCTAAGGTACTTCGGGGTCTGATGGATGATTTCGTAGGGCAATGGAAAGCACACGGAGCGCAACTCGCAGCCGCCTACAGAATCATAGGCAGTCAATGCCTCATTATAGCAGTAGATGAACGCCAACAGCAGGCCACGGGCTGTAGCATTGATAAAAGCGTGCACTTGTTAATGGAATTTGGCCAACAGTATGATCTAGACTTCTTTGACCGCATGTTGGTTTTTACTGTAAATGAAAGCGGTATTCAAGCCTATACCCCTACCGCTTTAAAAGCAGCTATTGCGGACGGTAAAATCACTCCAGATACCCCAGTAATGCATACCCTCGCACAAACGCTTGGAGCGAGTGGTACGGGCATGATTCCTTTAGATGAAAGCTGGGCGAAGCGCTACCTCTAGAAAATTGCGCTGGCAATCTCATAAATATTTTGACTCTTACCCATACTGTAATAGTGCAGTACCGGTACTCCAGCATCTCTGAGCTCTTTACTTTGCTGAATACACCATTCTATCCCTAATTGCTTCACCTGTGCATTGTCCTTGCATTTGATGGCTTGAATAGCCAATTCATCTGGAATGTCGACGTGAAAAATCTGAGGAAGAATAGTCAATTGACGCTTCGTTGAGAGCGGCTTCAGTCCGGGAACAATAGGTACCGTAATCCCAGCAGCACGGCATTTATCGACAAAGGCAAAATACTTACTGTTGTCAAAGAAAAGCTGCGTCACGATATAGTCGGCCCCAGCTTCCACTTTTGCTTTCAAATATTCTATATCTAAATTCAATGAAGGCGCCTCGAAGTGCTTTTCAGGATAGCCCGCTACACCGATACAAAAATTCGTTGCCATTGTATTTTGTAGATCTTCATCAAGGTAATTGCCTTGATTTAAATCTTTAATCTGTCTTACTAGATCAATAGCGAAGGTGTTTCCTTCCTTATGTGGGGTAAAGTAACTTTCGTGCTTTGCTTGATCACCGCGCAGCGCCACTACATTCTCTATGCCCAAGAAATTCAAATCGATCATGAGATTTTCCGTTTCCTCCCTAGAGAATCCTCCGCAGAGCACATGAGGAACCGTTTCCGTATCGTATCTGTGCATGATAGCCGCACAAATACCGACCGTACCGGGACGCTTACGAACAACCTTTTCTTGGAGTAAACCATTGTCTAAACGCTTATAAATGGTCTCCTCACGATGGTAGGTAACATCTATGAACGGAGGCTTAAACTCCATCAGTGGATCCAGATTATCAAAGATCTCTTGCGCTTTTTGTCCTTTTAAAGGTGGCAAGATTTCAAAAGTAAACTGGCATTGCTTGACCTCTTTTAGTAAATCGGTAATCTTCATTGCTTAATAGTTAAGATTAGGCGCCAACCACTTTTCTGCAGTTGCGACATCAATTCCTCGAAGTGCTGCGTATGATTCTATCTGATCTTTGGCCAATTTTCCAACGGCAAAATATTTTGAATCTGGATGTGCGAAGTAATAACCACTTACGCTCGATGCAGGATACATCGCTAAACTTTCAGTAAGCGACATTCCTATCGCCGGCGCATCTAACAAGTCAAATAAGGTCGTTTTATCGAGATGATCGGGACAAGCAGGATAACCAGGTGCAGGTCGAATACCTCGGTATTTCTCAGCGATCAACTGGTCGTTTGTTAACTGTTCCTCCGGCACATAACCCCAAACTTCACGCCGAATTTTCAAATGCACATATTCCGCCAATCCTTCAGCCAATCGATCGGCTAATGCCTTGAGCATCAAACTACTGTAATCGTCGTGCGCAGCCTCAAATTTCGCTAAGGTTTTCTCTATGTCCAGTCCAGCCGTTACCGCAAAACCTCCGACATAGTCCTGAACTGTACCATACGGCGCAATAAAGTCCGAAAGGGCTTGAAACTTCGATTTTTCACCGGTTTGACGCAGCGAATAAAAACTACCTAAATTTCCATTCTCACCAAGTATAATTTCTTCTCCTCTACTTTGCGCGGGGAAAATACCGTATGCCGCGTTCAGCGTTAGCCATTGTTCTTTTTGCAGGGTACGTAGCATTTTTTGCGCATCGGCATACACGCTTTTTGCTTGTTCCCCTACGACTTCATCTTCTAAAATTCGGGGGAATTTACCGAAGAGTTGCCACGTCTGGAAAAATGGAGTCCAGTCGATATAAGGTACTACCTCCACAATTGGGATACTACGTAGGTGCCGAGTGCCTATAAATTTAGGCGTAGGTACAGTTGTCTCATCAAAGACTAATTGAGGCTTGTATTCCTGTGCATAAGCCAACGGCACTAACGCCTTTTTCTCACGTTGTTTAGCGTACCCCTCGCGAACCTTCGCTAATCCTTCCTTCTCGGCAGCTGCAAAGTCTTTTCCAAGCTCGCTCAATAACTTCGAACACACCCCTACTGCACGACTGGCGTCCACCACATGCAATACTGGACCGTCGTACTCCAGGTCGATCTTCACCGCTGTGTGCGCTCGCGAGGTTGTAGCACCACCAATCAAAAGCGGCTGCGTCATACCTAAACGCTTCATTTCTTTTGCGATATGTATCATCTCATCTAACGAAGGAGTGATTAACCCGCTTAGACCGATAATATCTACCTGGTGTTCTTGCGCCGCCTGCAAAATTTTCTCTGGTGGCACCATGACTCCAAGATCAATGATTTCAAAGTTGTTACACGCCATGACAACGCCTACAATGTTTTTACCAATATCATGCACATCGCCTTTCACAGTGGCAAGTAAAACTTTACCTGCACTTGAAGACGTACCTACTTCTTTCTCTGCCTCTAAATAGGGCATCAGATAAGCCACAGCCTTCTTCATGACGCGTGCACTTTTCACCACTTGAGGTAAAAACATTTTACCTTCACCAAAAAGATCACCAACAACGTTCATCCCATCCATTAAAGGCCCTTCTATCACGTGCAAGGGTTTCGCAAATGCTTGACGGGCTTCTTCTACATCTTCATCGATGAACTCTGTGATTCCTTTGATTAAGGCATGTTCGAGACGCTTAGCCACTGGCTCACTGCGCCATTCCAAAACTTTAGTTTCGTCCTTAATCGTTCCGGCAACCGTCTGAGAGAACTCTAATAAGCGTTCCGTGGCATCATCTCGCCTGTCCAGCAATACGTCTTCGATGTGCTCCATGAGCTCCTTATCCACTTCGGCATAGACTTCCAACATCGTCGGATTAACGATACCCATATCCATACCGTGTTGAATAGCATGGTATAGAAAAGAGGCATGCATTGCTTCACGAACAGTATTATTACCTCTAAATGAGAAACTTACATTAGAAACACCCCCGCTCACCTTTGCGTAAGGCAAGTTTTCTTTAATCCATTTTGTGGCATGGAAAAAATCTAAGGCATTCTTCCGATGCTCTTCCATCCCGGTAGCTACCGGAAATATATTGGGGTCAAAAATGATATCCTCCGCAGGGAACTGCAGTTGTTCTGTTAAAATTCTATAAGAACGTTCGCAAATTTCGATTCGACGCTCGTAGGTATCCGCTTGACCGTCTTCATCAAACGCCATTATAATGACTGCAGCGCCGTACCGTTTGATGGTACGAGCTTGAGCAATAAAC
>JAQWJX010000102.1:0-17433 GCA_029248145.1 Schleiferiaceae bacterium
AAGAATTCTACTTTTGTAAGAGAGCAGTCAAAAACACATGTTAAACCTCATTGGAGTACACGAATGCAAGATGGATGCGAAGGGTCGCATCAGTCTCCCGGCAGCGCTGAAGAAGCAGCTGGCGCCGGAGATGCATGATGCATTTGTACTTAAAAGGAGTGTATTTAATAGTTGTTTGGAGTTGTATCCTATGCAGGAGTGGAATACGGTCATGAACAAGGTCAACACCTTGAACCGTTTTGTCAAAAAACACAATGATTTTATTCGACTTTTTACGGCAGGCGTTAAGCTTGTGGAATTGGACAGTGCATCCAGGGTGGGAATCAGTCCCGACTTGAAGGCATTTGCCAACCTTAGTAGTCAAATCGTTTTGAGCGCCCACAGCGGCATCATAGAGATTTGGGATAAGGGCGCGTATGAAAACGCCGTAAATGTAGATAGTGATGACTTTGGATTGCTCGCTGAAGAAGTAATGGGCGGAAAAAATCCAAGTCAGCATGAGCTACCATGATCCAGTTCTCTTAACGGAATGCCTTGAAGGTTTGCGCATCGATCCCACAGGATCGTATGTAGACGTAACCTTTGGCGGTGGCGGTCACAGTAAAGCCATTCTAGACCAATTAACGACCGGTACTCTTTATGCCTTCGACCAGGACCCCGATGCCAAAAACAACCTTCCCGACCATCCAAACCTTGTCTTTATCGCGGCGAATTTCCGCTACATAAAGAACCACCTCCGCCTGCATGGGGCTCGAAATGTAGACGGTATTCTTGCAGATCTCGGCGTCAGCTCACACCAGTTTGATGAAGGATCTCGTGGATTTTCTATTCGATTCGACGGTCCGTTAGACATGCGAATGAATCCTGCAATTGGTAGTTCAGTAGAAGAGGTTTTAGCCACTTACGAGGAGCAAGCACTCTACGATTTATTCAGAAAACATACGGACTTAAAAAGCCTCAAGCCGCTCGTTCATGCGTTACTGCTTGCACGTGTTCAATCGCCACTAAAAACGACGGCTGAATTACGTGAATTATGTGAATCGCTTGCACCACGCGGTGGATGGCACAAATACATAGCTCAGGTTTTTCAGGGCTTGCGCATGGAGGTCAATAAAGAGCTTGAAGTATTAGAAGACCTTTTGAACGGCTGTATAGATGTATTAGCGCCTGGTGGACGGCTTGTCGTGATGAGTTACCACAGCCTAGAAGACCGGATGGTCAAAAACTTTATCAAGGAGGGGAAGGCTACAGGACAGACGGAATCCGACTTTTTTGGTGTAAAACGACTCCCGTTCAAAGCCATCACCAGAAAACCCATAGTGGCAACCACAGAAGAAAACGCCAAAAACCCAAGAGCAACGAGTGCAAAACTGCGTATCGCAGAACGCTCAGAGCATGAATGGAACCGCGATGAGTAAGTGGAATAACATATCGTCAAAAATTGGGGCAACGCTGCGTATCAGTGATGAAGGCATCCTGCGTGCACTCCCTTTTGCGGCATGGTTAAGCCTTTTAGCACTAGTCTCCATATACACGAGTCATAGCGCAGACCGAAAGGTGCACGAAATAGAGAAGCTAAGTGAAGCCCGCCAAGAATTAGAAGCGGAATACACGGAAACAAAGGAAAAATTAACAGACCTCTCGCTGGAGAGTAAGGTATTGCGCAAAGCAAAAGAATTGGGACTTACCGCACCAACGGAGCGTGCAGATAAAATAGTTGTGGGAGAATGAGTGTCGAAATCGGACAAATAAAGAAAAGGATCACATGGATCAGCGCAGTCGTTTATGCGTTCTTCCTGATCATCCTCGTCCGATTATTCTATGTCGCTCTAGTCATGGGACCCGAACTTCGGGCACAGAGTCAAGAGCGGGTTATCGAACGCCGACCTATTGAAGCAAAAAGAGGGGACATCTACAGCGCCGACGGCAAAACACTCGCTACCACCAAACCCGTCTACAACATCCATTTTGACGCGCTAACTGTGGAACCGACAGTCTTTAACAAGGATGTTGGTGAACTCAGTGAAAAATTAGCCATCCTCAATCCTAAGCGGAATGCAGCGCAATGGGAACGCTACCTCCGCAGTGAGCGGGATAAAAAACACCGCTACATTCCGCTAGCGGCAGATTTAAATTACAGCCAATTGCAACGCGTCAAATCCTACCCAATTCTCTCTCGCGGAACTTTTCAAGGCGGCTTAATTATTCAAGAAAAGCTTGAGCGCATTCAAATGGCTACCGACGTTCGATCTAGAACTATAGGTCGCGACAAAGACGGTGCGCAAGCCGGTCTTGAGGGTTACTACAGTAATTACCTACAAGGCAAGCCAGGAAACCGATTGATGCAAAAAATCACCGGTAACGACTGGAAGCCTCTTGATGATCCGCAAGCCGTTGAGCCTGTGGATGGATTCGATCTATTTACCACCATTGACACACGTATTCAGGATGTTGCTCAACAGAGTCTTCTTGCCCAATTAAAAAAATACGATGCAGATCACGGGACAGCAGTAGTCATGGAAGTCGCAACAGGACGCATCGTTGCAATGGCAAACCTAGGGCGCAATGCAGACAGTATTTACAGTGAGCTGCGAAACTACGCAGTCTGGGAACGTACGGAGCCAGGCTCAACCATTAAACTGCTCAGCGCCATGGCACTTCTCGAAACCGGAGTGGCCGATACCAGCGATAAGGTCAATACCGAAAACGGTGTAGTTACTATTTACGGTAAGAAGGTAAGAGACTCACGTAAGGGCGGTTACGGTACTATATCATTACGCAAAGCTTTTGAGGTAAGCTCGAATACAGGGATTGTAAAACTGGTTCAAGAGCATTTCGAACAGCATCCGGACGACTATGTCGATTTTCTTTACAGCCGGGGTTTTCACAAAAACACAGGTATTACCATTAAAGGTGAAAGCGCACCAAACATCCCCAAACCCAATGACGATCGCTGGTCTGGGATTTCACTTCCATGGATGGCATACGGTTACGGTGTAGAATTCACTCCACTTCAACTGTTGACGATCTACAATGCCGTCGCAAACAACGGCACCATGGTTAAGCCCCAGATCGTGGAACGCATCATGGATCACGGTCGGATCGTTGAGGACTTTGAAACCGCTGTTCTCAACCCTGCCATATGCTCGCAAGAGGTAGTTGAAAAACTTCAAGCTATGCTTGAAGGTGCAGTAGCGTCGGGAACCGCAAAAAATATTTACGACGAACGTATACCCGTTGCTGGCAAAACCGGAACCTGTCAATTAAACTACTGGCGCGGAGGAAAAGACTACCAAAGCTCATTTGCAGGATATTTTCCAGCCAACGACCCAAAATACAGCTGTATTGTAGTGATCAACAAGCCTGACTACTACAAAGGATACTATGGAAACATCGTCGCCGGACCCGTATTTAAGGCCATCGCAGATGAAGTATACAGCCAATTGCCTGAAACCCCGACAACTTTAACCAGCGAGCAACTGATAGCCGCTCGAACCACTTCAGTCGCCGAAGACCGATTCGAACAAGCATTTCAAAAGAACTTCCTACCCAGCTTTAATGGACTCGACGCGCGCACATCGATGCGAATTATAGAGGGGCAAGGGCTTGCCGTTTCACTTGAGGGTACAGGTCGCGTAGTAAGACAAGAACCGGTACTAGGCACACCACTCCACCAATGTTCCACCGTTAAACTAGTGTTGCGATGAAACTACTAAAAGACCTGCTTTACGGCGTTCGCATTCAAGAAATTATAGGGAACACCCAAATCGCTATAGAAAGCATTTGCTACGATAGCAGAAAATCTGGGAAAAACGCTTTATTTGTGGCCATTTCTGGCACTCAAGTCGACGGACACGACTTCATCGAGACTGCTTTAGACGCAGGTGCTATTGCAGTAGTTTGTGAAAGAATTCCTGAGAAAACCAGAGAAGGTATTCATTACATCCAGACCAAAGACAGTGCTTTTGCATTGAGCGCTGTTGCTTCAAATTGGTTTGGTAATCCAAGCGAAGAAATGAAAGTCATAGGCGTTACCGGCACGAACGGTAAAACTACGGTTGCTACCCTTCTTTTTGATCTGTTCAGTGCGCTTGAAGGTGAGCTTTGTGGACTATTAAGTACCATTTCAGTTCGTATTGGAAGAACAACCTTACCAGCGACGCACACCACACCAGATGCATTGGCTGTTCAAGAGCACATGCGCGCGATGGTCGAGGCCGGAGTAAAATACTGCTTCATGGAAGTGAGCTCGCATGCGCTTGTACAACAACGGACTTCACATGTTGATTTCGACGTCGCCGTATTCACCAATATCACACGCGACCATTTGGATTACCACGGGGACATGAACGGTTATATAGCGGCAAAGAAACTGCTCTTTGACGGACTGAAATCGGAAGCTATTGCCCTTTATAACGAGGATACCAAACACGGTTCTACAATGGTCAGCGCAACAAAGGCTAAAGTGAAGAGCTACGCATTGAAATTCCCTGCAGACTTTAAGGTTAAAATCTTAGAACGTCGGTTTGACGGAATGCTTTTGACGCTAAACGATCAAGAATGTTGGTCACGCATTTTAGGCGATTTTAACGCTTATAATTTGTGTGCATTGTATGCAGTCGGGGTAGAATTGGGCAAAGATCCACTTCAACTCCTTACCGCCATAAGCTTACTCAAACCGGTGGATGGTCGTTTCCAAACCATTCAAGGAAAAGACATCACTGCGGTAGTAGATTATGCGCATACTCCAGATGCACTTCAAAATGTCCTGAGCACAATCAATGACCTTAATCAAGGCCAAGGAAAAGTCATAACCGTAGTGGGCTGTGGTGGAAATAGGGACAAAGGAAAACGTCCTCAAATGGCGGCAATCGCAGCAAAAGAAAGCAATAAGGTGATACTCACCAGCGACAATCCGCGCAATGAAGAACCCGACACCATACTCGCTGAAATGGAGGCCGGATTAAGTCCTGATCAAAAAGCGCGCGTCTTAACGATAGAAGACCGCGCACAAGCAATAAAAAGTGCACTAATGCTAGCACAAGCAGGAGATATTATTCTTATCGCAGGCAAAGGGCACGAAAAATACCAGGAGATCAGAGGTGTGCGTACCCCTTTCGATGATGTCGAAGAGGTACAAAACTTCCTAAACCACTAAAATTATGCTGTACTACCTATTTACTTATTTAGACCAAGCCTACGACATCCCAGGAGCAGGTGTGTTTCAGTACATTACTTTCCGAGCCGCAATGGCGGTGATTACCTCCTTGATCATTTCAATGTTGTTTGGGAAACGTCTGATAGACAGACTACAACGCCTACAAGTGGGCGAAACCGTTCGTGACCTAGGCCTAGAAGGTCAAAATCAAAAAGCGGGTACACCAACAATGGGAGGAGTGATTATCATTTTAGCGATTGTGGTTCCCACACTACTCTGGGCAAAATTGGACAACATCTATATCTTATTGATGCTCATTTCTACGCTTTGGATGGGGGCTATTGGCTTTCTGGACGACTACATAAAGGTCTTCAAAAAAGATAAAAAAGGACTGCGCGGAATTTTCAAGGTCATCGGTCAAATTGTGCTAGGTATTATTGTAGGAAGTACGTTGTATTTCCACCCTGAAGTCACGATCAAAGAAAAGTTGCCTGTAGTAGAAACTGCCTCTTGGGAGGCTGGTGAAGAAGCGCCTGCAGCGACTTATGGTGATGCGGTAAAGAGTTCAAAAACCACCCTGCCCTTTTTAAAAGATAATGAATTTGACTACGAAATCTTCACCCGATGGTTGGGGCCTACCGGATCGAATTGGACCTGGTTGGTGTACATTTTCGCGGTCATTTTTATCATTACAGCCGTCTCGAACGGCGCCAATTTAACCGACGGATTGGACGGATTAGCTACGGGTACCACCGCAATTGCCGGCACTGCTTTACTGGTACTGGCCTACGTCAGTGGCTCGATCGTCTTCTCAAGCTACCTCAACATTATGTACATCCCTAATTCCGGTGAACTTGTGATTTTCACTGCAGCATTTATCGGAGCCGCTATCGGATTCCTATGGTACAATAGTTTCCCGGCACAAGTCTTTATGGGCGACACAGGATCACTAGCTATTGGCGCTATTGTAGCTGTAATCGCATTAGCTGTTCGTAAAGAGTTCTTATTACCCATCATTGCCGGAGTATTCTTAGCAGAGAATGTCAGTGTCATTTTACAAGTAAGCTACTTCAAATACACGAAGAAAAAATACGGTGAAGGACGTCGAATTTTCCTAATGAGTCCACTACACCACCACTACCAAAAGAAGGGGTACCCGGAAACTAAAATCGTAACTCGATTCTGGATTGTAGGCATCATGCTCGCCGTATTAGCAATCGCAACCTTAAAGCTGAGATAAGTTGAATCACCCCTACCCAAATATCGCCATACTTGGTGCCGGCATAAGCGGCATGGGTGCAGCGCAATTAGCGTATGTACTGGGTATTCCTGCATTTCTCAGTGACGCAAAAGACCTTGCAGAGAAGGATAAAAAGCAGTTGAACCAGTGGGGTATAGACTATGAGGAAAATGGTCACAATGTAGGCCGATTAAATGATGCAGCTGCCGTCATAAAAAGCCCTGGTATTCCACATACGGCTCCAATTATAAAGGCTCTTAAGTCTAAGGGATCCGTCATTTTGGGTGAAGTAGACTGGGCCGCCCACTACACTACCGCAAAGCTTATAGGAGTCACAGGAAGTAATGGTAAAACCACTACCGCAACCTTGTGTCACCACATTATGGCAGCTGAAATGGATGCCGTTTTAGCGGGAAATATTGGTCAGAGTTTAGCCGGTGCGCTGGCGAATCGAATGCAGAACACAGAGCCCGATCCTGAAGTAGTGATTTTAGAGTTGAGCAGTTTCCAACTAGACGATGTATTCGAACTAAAATTGGACCAAGGCATACTGACAAACATCACTCCCGACCACCTCGACCGCTACGAATACGATTTAAAAAAATATGCAGCCAGTAAAATGCAATTGGCCACCTATACCTCAGGGCAATTCATCTTCTGCGACGATGACCCCATTACGAATACAGCATTAGAAGAATGGCTGCAAAAGCATCCCAACCCTCCCACGCTATTGGCCTACGGAACAGATACACCAGCAGGCCCACACAGAACAACAACGAAAGAAAACAACACAATAACCATTCAACTAAATAACGAAGCAATGACTATTGAAGAACTCGCTTTACAAGGAAAGCACAACATGTACAACAGTATGGCCGCTGGATTAAGCAGCCGCTTGATGAACATAAGAAAAGAAACCGTTCGCAAACAACTATCGACTTTCGATTCGCTAGAGCATCGTTTGGAAAGCATTTTGAACATCAGCGGTGTGGAATACATCAATGACAGCAAAGCAACAAATGTGAACGCCACGTATTACGCCTTAGAGTGCCAGAGCAAACCTGTGGTTTGGATCGTTGGCGGTGTGGATAAAGGAAATGATTACGCGGAGTTACTCCAGCTCGTTCAAGGAAAAGTAAAAGGCATCGTTGCCTTAGGCCTCGATAATGAGAAAATCAAAGCAGCTTTTGGAGAAGTTTCAGCCTTCGCCGAAGCAGAAACGATGAAAGATGCGGTTCGCGTAGCATCAAAAATGGCGGACAAAGGAGATGTTGTGTTGCTCAGCCCTTGCTGCGCCTCATTCGACCTCTTCGAAAACTATGAGGACCGCGGACGCCAATTCAAAAATGCAGTACGCATGCTCTAACACAGAATAGGTGAATACAGTCCAGAAATATCTAAAAGGGGACCAATTCCTTTGGGGCCTCATCCTACTGCTCATGCTAGTGAGTTTCTTGCCCATCTATAGTGCGAGTAGCTCTCTTGCGTATAAATTCAGCGGTGGCAATACGTTTAGATTTTTAACCAGACACCTCATTCATTTAGTCCTGGGCGGCTTCTTTTTATACAGCGTACACCGATTAAACTTCAGAATCATCGGTAAATTTTCGATCATCATACTGCCCGCAGCCATCGTCCTCCTCATGGTCACCTTATTCCAAGGAACTACTATGGGAGGCGCAAATGCGGCACGTTGGGTACGTATTCCGGTTCTAAACATGAGTTTTCAAACCTCAGCTTTTGCTTCGTTAGCGCTGCTGGTTTGGCTTGCCAGGTGGTTGGCAAAACCCCGAGACTTCGCCTTGTTTAAAAGCTTGTATTACCCGCTAGGTGCTATTGCTCTTACACTTATTTTTATTTTACCTGCCGATTTCTCTACAACCGCTATCATATTTGGGATGACATTCATTCTAATGATTGCAGCCGGCGTACCGTGGAAACATTTAGGAAAAATCATCGGTATTGGAGCGGCAGTCCTCACTCTTTTCATCTTAATAGTTCTTGCCTTCCCTGGAATTTCAAACCGGGTAGATACCTGGAAATCACGCATAGTCAACTTCGGGACGACGGATTCCGACGCTTCTTACCAAACAGACCTTGCAAAAATGGCCATTGCAGAGGGACAACTCTTTGGCAAGGGACCTGGAAAAAGTGTGCAAAAAAACTTCCTACCCCAATCCAATTCGGATTTTGTTTTTGCCGTCATCACAGAAGAATACGGTCTTATCGGCGCAAGCGGTGTGGTGCTTCTGTACATGGCACTTTTTCGACGCTTTGTGAGAATTGCGCGACGCGCCCATACCAAATTTGGCACATTACTTGTCTTAGCGGCGGCCTCTGGAATGATCTTGCAAACCCTGGTCAATATGGGTGTAGCTACCAACCTCATGCCCGTCACGGGACAAACGCTCCCCTTCTTAAGCGCGGGAGGTTCTTCTATATGGATGACTTGTATCGCACTGGGTATAATATTAAGCGTCAGCCATACTGATGTCAAAAAGATCGTCGGCAAAAACGCACAAAGCCAAGAAGAACACGAAAACGCTGAAGCCCATGTCTAAAAGTTTTATCATTAGCGGTGGCGGAACCGGAGGACACATTTTCCCGGCGTTAAGTATTGCCAATGGACTCAGAGCGCAGTATCCAGATGCCGAAATCCATTTTATAGGCGCTAAAGGCAAGATGGAAATGACGAGAGTACCGGACGCTGGATATAAAATTACGGGGGTGCCCATCGCGGGAATTAATCGTCAAAAACCATGGAAGAGCTGGAGTGTTCCATTCAAACTGGTATACGCGCTGTGGCTCTGTCGCAAGATTTTAAAAACCCGTAAACCCGATGCAGTTATTGGTACAGGCGGCTATGCAAGTGGGCCGGCATTATTCATGGCACAACGCATGGGCATTCCTACTATTGTTCAAGAGCAAAATAGCTTCGCCGGGGTAACGAATATCAAATTGGGCGCAAAGGCAAAAGCCATTTGCACTGCCTATAAAAATGCAAAGCGGTTCTTTCCCTCTGATAAAGTACACCTTACAGGCAATCCCGTACGTGAAGCATTTACGAATCCACTCCCGATGCAAGGCGAGTGTAAAAAGAAATTAGGACTTGACGCGCAGCGGCCAACACTACTCATTTTAGGTGGAAGTCTTGGTGCTCGAGCCGTCAACCAACAAATGGAGAAGAGTCTTCCCGCTTTACTGCAACAAGGCTGGCAAATCTTTTGGCAGTGTGGGAAACTGTATGAAAATGAATACGTGTCGTTTACTTCTGAGACGGTGAAAGTACATGCATTTATTGATGATATGGCTACAGCATATGCCGCGGCGGATGCGATCGTAAGTCGCGCAGGAGCAGGCACTTTAAGTGAACTCTGTTTGATCGGTAAAGCTGCAGTGCTCATTCCAAGCCCGAACGTCGCGGAAGACCATCAAACGCATAATGCGCGTGCGTTGAGCGAAAAAGGTGCGGCAGTGCTCATTCCAGAAATAGAATTGGACCAGCGCTTTACTATTGAACTGGAAGCGCTCTATCAAAACACCAAGCGTAGGGACCGGTTAGGCGAGAACATTAAGAAGCTTGCCCTCCCCAGAGCGACCCAAGATATATGTACCCTGATTAGCGAATTGATTGCGTGATAAAAAAACACTCACATATCGTTTTTATTGGGATCGGCGGGATCGGTATGAGCGCTTTGGCACGTCATTTTCTGCATCAAAACATTCCCGTTTTCGGTTTTGACCGCACAAAAACAGCCCTTACCGAGGCATTAGCAAAGGAAGGTGCAATCCTTTGCTACACCGAAGATGTAGCTGCATATCCTGGTTGGCCGGAAGCAGAAACTACGGTTATTTATACTCCAGCAATTGCATCGACACATCCATGGCGCTTGTTTTTTAAGACCTATAAACCCATCAAACGCGCAGCCGCATTAGGACAACTCACTAAGGGATACAAAACGCTTGCTGTCGCTGGAACACACGGAAAAACCAGTACCAGTGCAATACTCACGCACCTTTTATCGTCAGCCGGATTAGACCCCACGGCGTTTATCGGGGGAATCTTAAGCGCATCTGGTACTAATTACAGGTTGGGTAATGGCCCGTGGATGATTGTCGAGGCCGATGAATTTGACAGATCCTTCCTTCACCTTCATCCAACCGCTGCGGCCATAACAACTGCCGATGCGGACCATCTAGATATTTACGACGACGAAACTGATCTGAATAACACCTTCGATGCCTTCATACAACAGGTCGAAGGGCCAACATTTACCGGGACAAGCTTAAGGAGAACTACGGCTGTTGGCAGTACAGGTAACCACTCCTTTGCTACGAAAATTCGCGCAAATCAAGGTGCCTATTCGTTTACCCTTCATCTCGGAAATGACCACTGTGAGACAAATCTTTTCATGCCGGGTAAACACAACGTCTACAATGCTATCCTTGCTGCTGCACTTGCACATCATGCAGGAGTTTCTCTAGTACAGATTGCAGCGGCCCTCCCAACCTTTGAAGGGATACAGCGCAGGTTTGAATACCACCTGAAAGGAAAGACTACGCTCATAGAAGACTACGCCCACCATCCAACGGAGCTCAAAGCACTGATCGATAGCGTGGACGAAATGTACCCTGAAAAGAACATACTGCTGTGCTTTCAACCCCATTTATACAGCCGCACGCGCGATTTCTTTGACGGATTTGTAACGCAACTCAAACGTGTACATCGTTGCATTCTTTTACCCATTTATGCCGCACGGGAGCACCCCATTGAAGGTATAGATTCTACTGCTTTAGCAACTCAAATACCTGGTGCTAAAACCTGCAATTTAGGGGCACTTCACGAGGCAGTGCGTAAAGAAAAGTGTGCTGTGGTTCTGGTTGTGGGCGCAGGTGATATTGGCGACACCATACCCCAATTAAAAGCTGTTTTACGATGAAAAAGAAACGACTTTTATATACCGCCTTAAGTATCATCTTCAGTACAGGACTGATTTTCAGCATTGTGCTGAGCATGCAGCACTGGAAAAATGCAACCTTTAACACAATCGAAATAGAGTTTCAACACCCTGATAATCAGGTGCTTGTTGTTCGCCCGGAAGTGTTACCGCTGATCGATGATTTTTTAAGCGCACAGCCCGATTCTAGTGCGCTGAAGACCCCTACATTTTTGTTAGAAACCTCTTTGGAAGCCCTGCCGTACGTGGCCGATGCACAGGTATATTGGAATTTAAATCAGTCTTTGGTCGTAAACGTGGTTTCAAAGCAAGCGAAGGCGAAAGTCTTCATGAATGATGAAACGTTTTTGCTTACGGAAGCGCATGAGCTTCTACCGGCACCGGGACAGACACCACTGGACTTACCCATTATCACAGGGGTGAAAGACAGTGCAAATGCCGCTAAAGCCGGTCTACTTTTAGACGAAGTGATTGCCAGCCCTGCATTCACTTTTGACGGCCTAGCACAAATGGAGGTAAACGCGTCGCATGTAGTGCTTATTCCTCAAGGATATGCGCACCACATCACAGCAAATACCGGCAATGAATTAGCTGGTGATCTACGAAAGTTGAGCGCCTTCTATGCCGCTAAACCGACAGAAGAACTTGAAGAAATAAAAAGCATTGACTTGCGATATAAAAACCAAGTAGTAAGCAAAACGAGATGACACAGAACGCCCCTTTAGCAGTAGGTCTGGACATCGGAACCACTAAAATTGTAGCTGTAGTGGGCCGATTAAACGAGCACCGTAAGATTGAAGTCTTGGGTATTGGAAAAAGTAAGAGCCTCGGTGTCCAACGCGGGGTGGTGGCGAACATTACGCTCACCATTGAAAGCATTCAAGCCGCGGTAAAAATGGCCGAAGAAAATTCTGGCCTGAAAATCACAGAGGTCATGGTAGGTATTGCCGGACAACACATCCGATCAATGCAGCATTCCGACTACATCATGCGCGAAGATGCTGAAGCCATTATCAATATCGAGGATCTTGCTTCCTTGCAAAAAAACGTACACAATCTTGTGATGATGCCTGGGGAGCAAATCTTACATGCGCTGCCGCAAGAATACAAGGTGGATGGCGATGCCAACATCGTGAATCCACAGGGTATGTACGGATCGCGATTGGAAGCAAATTTTCACATCGTCGTTGGTCAGATTGCTTCCATAAAAAACATCGCGCGTTGTGTAGAGCAGAGTGAACTCAAAGTAGGTGACATTACGCTTGAACCACTAGCTTCAGCCGCCGCAGTTCTTGCAGAAGAAGAAAAAGATGCAGGTGTAGTCCTTGTCGATATCGGCGGTGGCACTACAGATATTGCCATTTTCAAAGACCAGATCATTCGCCATACTGCAGTAATCCCTTTTGGCGGTAAAGTCATTACGGAAGACATCAAAGAAGGTTGCGAAATTATAGAGAAACAAGCGGAGACATTGAAAGTGAAGTTTGGCTCTGCATGGCCTGGAGAGAATAAAGACAATGAGATTGTCAGCATTCCTGGATTGCGCGGAAGACCGCCAAAAGAAATCAGCCTAAAAACATTGTCGAAGATTATCAATGCACGCGTTCGTGAAATTATGGAAAGTGTCATTGCAGAAATCCGCAATTACCAGCAAAACGATCCACGAAAGCGACTTATCGGCGGCATTGTGCTCACCGGAGGAGGTTCGCAGTTGAAACACATGAGCCAATTGGTCGAATATCTAACCGGTATGCCGACGCGCATAGGTTACCCGAACGAGCATTTAGCAAGTGGTTACGTGAAGGAATTGGCCTCACCCGTTTATGCAACTTCCATAGGTTTGTTGAGTATGGCGCTAGAATCGCAGGACCATCCCATGGCTTACGACCCTAGAGAAACCGAGCAGCCAATCGTTCCTGAAACTCCTGAGGAACAAGCAGAAAAATCCATCGAAGAAGTTGAAGGTGCGCCCGACCAAACAGGCAGTACACAAGCCGCGCCACGTAAAGATCCTTTCTGGAAAGGCTTTATGAACAACCTCAAAGAATGGCTAGAAAACGACGAAGACATAGAATAACCGAACAACCATGATAGAAGACGGAATTCAATTCAACCTTCCTAAAAACAGAAGCTCAGTCATCAAGGTAATTGGTGTCGGAGGCGGAGGCTCCAACGCAGTCAATCACATGAAAAATGTGGGCGTGAATGGTGTAGACTTTATTATCTGTAACACAGATGCACAAGCACTTTACCACAGTCCTGTCGCGAATAAGGTCCAATTAGGCGCTTCACTTACGGAAGGGCTTGGTGCTGGAGCAGATCCTGAGATTGGCCGCAGTGCGGCAGAAGAAAGTATTCAAGAGATTCAAAACATACTTGAAACTGGTACTAAGATGTGCTTCATCACTGCCGGTATGGGCGGTGGCACAGGTACAGGAGCCGCACCTATCATCGCCAAAGCCGCGCGTGAAATGGGTATACTCACTGTAGGTATTGTTACCGCGCCTTTCTCTTTCGAAGGGAAAATGAGAGCAGACCAAGCGGAGGAAGGAATAAAAGCCATGCGTGATGCAGTGGACAGCCTTATTGTCATCAACAATGACAAACTGCGCCAAGTATATGGTGATTTAGGATTTAGGAATGCGTTTAGCAAAGCCGATGAGGTTTTGGCCGGTGCGGCTAAAGGAATAGCCGAAGTCATCACCAACCACTACACGCAAAACATTGACCTGCGCGATGCAAAAACCGTTCTTGAAAATAGCGGATCGGCACTGTTTGGAACCGGTGAAGGTGAAGGTGCTGGAAGAGCAGCAGCAGCTGTGGGTGCTGCTTTAGACTCGCCACTATTAAATGACAACCACATTAAAGGCGCTAAAAACGTCCTGTTATTATTGACCTCCGGAGATAGCGAACAAGAAGTTACTATTGACGAAATAGGTGAAATCACAGACCATATTCAACGCGAGGCAGGTGGCAATGCGAATGTAATTATGGGAATTGGCTCCAGTGAAGAATCTGGGAGCCGAATCACGTGTACCATCATTGCCACGGGATTCCCGACTGGAACACAAGTACTGCCGTCCGATAAACCGGAAGTGGTAAAGTATAAATTAGACGCTCACGAAACAGAGGAGGTTGCCGTTGCAGCACAACCAACCGGCGAAACAATACCTGATTCACAAAATTCGGAACGAGTTATCATGGAACTCGGTGCGGTTGAAGATGAGGTAGAGCCCTTAGACACGGCAGCAGCAGCGACAGTTGAGACTCATTTAGAGCCAGTTGCAGAAATCAATGAAACTGAGAATACCATTGAGGCAGAAACAGAGGGTTTTCCGCAACTACCCGATGAAGATATCGATGCCACCTTTGAGCAGACACTAGAGGACGATACTCAAACGATCGAGGAGGAAACGCCGACAGTCCATGTCTTAGAATGGGATATGGAAGATGAATCTGAGGAAGGCGCTATCGTGAAAGAGGAAGCAGTAGACGAAGCTGAATTTGCGGATGAAGAGCCGTCGGAAACTGCGGAATCGCCGGCACTTGCCGGGGGTTGGGATCTATTCACTCAAGACGAATCGGTCGAAGAAGAAATGGAGTTGACCTTTGTCGATGAGGATGAACCTGAAGAAATTCTTACAGGAAAACACTACTGTAGAAGCGCATATTGAAGAAGAATTTGATGCACCTGCTCCACCAAAAATGGAGCGTACTGTTTTGAATTCTGAAGCGCAAATAACTGAAGACCTACTGGATGACGCAGCTTCAGAAAGCCCTAAGAGTGAAGATTCATCTTTCGAAGACGTTCAATCGATTGGCGAAGAGCGCAGGTTTACCCTAGAAGATATTGACGGTGATGGTTTTACACTTGAAATGGAAGACCTAGAGTCACCGGAAGCTCATCAAGATTCGAATGAAGGAATTGAAGATACGCAATACGACCCTTTTGATTTAAGCTTGAGTGAAATGCCTGAACTCAAGCAAAAAGCAGAACAGGAAAGCGTCGAGGGCAGTTTTACTTTGGTTAGCAATGAATTTGAATTAGAACCTCAAATCAATAATCCAACCGCGGAAGTAGGTACGCTTAGTTCTGAAGATCCAACCCTTCATTTTCAATTAAAAGAAAGTGAAGTGCCAGCGGTTAAAGAAGCAAGCGAGGAAGGAACTGATTTTGATATGGACCAGCCGTTGAGTCAAATGCCAAAGCGCACGCTCAGCGATTTACCGCCTAAAATTCAAGATCGTATGTCTCGCTTACAATCGTTCCAATACCAGTTCAAAGCGAATCTCCAGAACCTGAGTGAAACAGAAAGAGTTCCAGCATATATGCGCCAGGGTATGGAGGTCGATTTAGACCATAAAAGCAGTGAACAACCCTCTAATATTGGCGTTGATAACGATGGGAACATTAGAACAAATAATTCATTCTTACACGATAACGTAGATTAATCATGTCCTTAGAAGCACTCGTCATGACCGATTTAAAATCGGCAATGAAAGCGAAAGACCGCGTCGCGCTAGAAGCCCTTCGCGCTATAAAAACAGCCATACTTAATGAAAAAACTGCTGCCGGCGCGGGAGAAATGTCGGAAGCTGATGAAATGAAGTTGTTGACAAAACTAAGGAAGCAACGTGTAGAGAGCGCTACCATTTTTAGAGAACAAAACCGCGCAGATCTTGCTGAACCCGAAGAGGCTCAGTTAGCGATTATCGAACGTTATTTACCCGAGATGCTCTCAGATACTGAGATCGAAGCTAAAGTTGAGGAAATAATTGCAGCTGTAGGTGCGTCATCCATGGCGGACATGGGCAAAGTTATGGGACAGGCATCCGCAGCGATGGCAGGTCAAGCTGACGGAAAAGTGATCAGTGGATTTGTTCGGAAACACCTCGCTTAAATAGATCTATAGTAATTACAATAAGCCCGGCTTTTGCTGGGCTTTTTTCGTTAAATTTGGGTCCATCAAAAAATAAAGTTGTGAGGCTATCTTTTCTTTTGGTATTGAGCATTTTAACACTGAACAGTGTTGCGCAAGATCGTACCCTTCGTCTCATGACTTACAATCTTCTGAACTACCGTAACACCACTTCGTATTGCACGGGTTCAAATAATAGCTCCAGCAACAAAGAAGGACATTTAGAAACTATCATTAGCGAAATTGAACCGCATTTGGTGGTAATGAACGAAATAGGCAGCAACCCAAACAACCTGACTTACCTTCTTAATAATGCCTTCAATACCGGCTCCGCCACGAACTGGGCCATGGCAAATCATGTGCACAACGGTTTTTCAACTCTGGTCAATGGTGTCGCATACCGCAGCGATGTTTTGGGCATCACGAACCAGTGGGCGATCACGAAAGATGCCGATAATAATGCTTTAGTTCGAGCGATTGATATTGTTCGATTCTATTATAAAGATGCTTTATTGCAAGGCAATAGCGATACGGTAACTTTCGTCGTTATTGGCGCACACTTTAAAGCAGGTAACACTTCCTCTGACGCTACACAACGAAATAAAGCGGCCTCAGCGATAGTTGACTGGATAGACGCGCGCAATTTTGAGAACGTCTTCTTATTGGGCGATCTCAATACCTATTCTAGCAACGAATCTTCTTTTCAAAGCCTTATTGGAGGAAATACCTTTCGGTTTGAGGACCCCATTACTTCCAACGGAAACTGGCACAACAACAGCAGCTTCGCTTCCATACATACCCAAAGTACCCGTACTTCAGGGAATTGCCATTCGGGTGGCGGCTTAGACGATCGGTTTGACCACATTCTCTGTTCAGAGGAGGTTATTGAGGGTGATGCGCAAATCACCTATGCGCCAAACAGCTATTACGCCGTAGGAAATGACGGGAATCATTTTAATAATGCGATTAATTCCGGGACAAATTACAGCGTAAGCAGCGCCGTATTGAGCGCACTATATGCCTTGAGCGACCATCTCCCTGTGATTGTAGATATTGAGATTGAAGGGCAACAATTAGCGATAGCATCGCATGAAGGGAATTGGAATTTACCTAACCCTATGCCCACGGGGGCAACATTAACGCTACCGGAGCAAAGTC
>JAQWJX010000105.1:0-4317 GCA_029248145.1 Schleiferiaceae bacterium
ACACGGCGCAACGGATTGGTTAGATGGCAAGCATACCGTGTGCGGCTACGTGATCGAAGGTCAGGATGTAGTGGATGCTGTTGCCCAGGGGGATGCCATGGAAAAAGTAGAAATTGTTCGCGTTGGTGAAGAAGCTCAAAGTTGGGATGCAAGTTCAATGTTTACTACTGCAAGAAGTAAGGCTGAGGAGGCTGCTAAAGCTGCTCAGGAGGCCGCAGATGCCGCCATTCAAGGTTTAAAGGATCAGGCGGAAACCACAGAAAGTGGATTGATGTACATCCTTGAAGAAGAAGGTAATGGACCTAAGCCAACCGCTGGACAGCAGGTAGATGTTCACTATGAACTAAAATTGGCAGACGGTGCGGTAGTTGATTCTTCGTTTAGTCGTGGGACACCACTTCAAATACCTATTGGTGTTGGCAAAGTTATTCCAGGATGGGATGAAGGCATTATGTTGTTGAATGAAGGTGCTAAAGCGACGTTGATAGTTCCTTCAGAATTAGGATATGGTGCGTCAGGTGCAGGTGGCGTTATCCCGCCAAATGCGACGCTCATCTTTAAAGTAGAGTTAGTAAAGGTCGGCTAAGCGCCCGCTATAGTTATAAAACAGACCACCCCGCGGCAAAGCCGCGGGGTGGTTTTTTTTGTTTTCTATTCGTGAAAACGGCCTGCGCCTAAAAGAGATTCTTAATCAAGCGTTGTACCAATTTCGCCTTTCCGTTTGTGTACGGTGGGGTTAAAATTTTATTGACTGGGAATCCCCATTGATAAAATGCGCTTCGGGTATTTGTGAATTCTAAAAAGCCTGCATGCCCATTGGTTTTACCAATGCCGCTATGTCCAGTTCCCCCGAAAGGCAGATAGTTGTTTGCGATTTGAAGCAAACTCATGTTCACGGCAGTTGCACCCGCACGTGTTCCTTGTTGTATGGCTTTAATGTTTCGTTTACTCTTGCTGTAGATGTAAACCACTAAAGGGTGTTCTCGAGAATTGATTTCCAACAATGGTTCCGTTAGGTCCGTGTAACTAAATACAGGTAAGAGCGGGCCAAAGATTTCTTCTTTCATTAAGGCACCTTCCTTTGAAGGGTTGATATAGACTGTAGGAGAAATCTTACGTTGTTCAGCATTGGTTGCGCCTCCGATAAACGGAGCGCCGCTTTCCTCGCTGGCTTCTCGGAGCATATCGGCGAGTCTTTTAAAATGCTGATCGTTCACGATACGCACATAGTCTTTGCTCAGGGTAGGGTCTTCGCCATATTGTTGGGAAATTACTTTAGCGACACCGCGTTTAAAATCTTCCAGTTTTCGTGCATGCACATAGATGTGATCAGGAGCGATACAGATCTGTCCTGCATTCGTAAATTTTGCCCATGCAATGCGCTGTCCAGCTTCAAATGCACTGGCTGTTTCGTCTACAATAGTTGGACTTTTTCCACCCAATTCTAAGGTTACACTACACAGGTGTTTGCTTGCCGCCGCCATCACAATTTTACCGACAGCTGTTGAGCCAGTGAAAAATATATGGTCAAAGCGTTCTTTGAGTAACGAGGTTGATACATCTACGCCTCCTGTTACTACGCTCGCTTCTTCTGGTTTAAAAATCTCTGCCACTAATTCTGCCAAAATTGAAGAGGTTTTTGGGGTATGCTCAGATGGTTTTAAGAGAACAGTATTCCCAGCGGCAAATGAGGTGCATAGAGGATGAAGCGATAAGAAAATAGGGTAATTCCATGGCGCCATGACCAGGGTATTACCTTTTGGTTCGGGTTGGGTATAGGAAGTGGATCCAAAAAGCGGCAGTGGAGTCTTTACCTTCTGTGGTGCAGACCAACGTTTTAAGTTTTTGCGGATAATCTTCAGATTATCCAATGTTGGGAAAATCTCCGTCAAACCTACTTCAACCGGACTTTTCCCAAAGTCTTCATGTAGCGCATTTGCCAACTTTTCTTGCCAATGACCTTGCAGCGCAAGGCGCAACTTGTCCAATTTCTGTAGACGGTATTTTAAACTAGTTTGGGCTTGCGCTTGCGCATGGGCTCGTTGCAGGGCGATTATTTGATCTAGGTTCATCGTTTTTCGTACAAATGGTCCGGGCCGTCGACGGGGCTGTTGTAAAACATTAAATAGGGCGGGCAATACACTATTTGACCCCAAAGTGTGCTCACGGAAGTGTCTAGACTTAACGTAAAAGAGTACCAACTGTTCTCTAAGGACCAGTTTCCTTCATACAATGCGCTATCAGCCCCATTTACGCTGTAAGTGCTGTCGGAATTCAATGTCAGCGTCCAATTCACAAAATCCGATTCGCTCTCATAATATCCTCCCCAACCCCATGCTTGCACATACCTCCAATCATAGGTGCCCGGTAATGTATTAAAGAGGTCCGGGGTCGTCCATTTTGCCGTGTCATGGCACGAGTGTATCTCTGAAAACACTTCGTTGAAGTCGGTAGTGTTTCTAACGCAGCTAAGACAAATAACTGCTACCATCACGTATACAATACGCTTCATTACAGTTGGTTTAAGGGGTGGAAATCGGCGATTTTATCGCTCAATTGCTGGGCGCTAATATGGGTATAAATCTCGGTAGTAGTTATACTTTCATGACCTAAAAGTTGCTGCACAATTCTCAAATCTGCACCGCGTTCCATCAAATGTGTTGCGAAGCTGTGGCGCATGGTGTGCGGGCTAATTGCTTTTTTGATTCCAGCAGAAGCGGCAAATTTTTTGATCTTCAAAAAGATACTCTGTCTTGATAGGGCAGCGCCTCTATTGCTTAAAAAGACGGTATCAGAATGTTTAGGCTGACACTTTTGATGGGGACGTCCATATTCTAAATACAGCTCGAGGTGTTTTACGGCCTCTTTATGAATAGGAACCAACCGTTGTTTATTTCCTTTACCGGTGACAATAATGTAGCCTTCTTGCAAGCGCAGGAGCGAATGCTTTAACGTGCATGCTTCAGAAACACGCAGTCCACAGGCATAGAGCAGCTCTATGATGGCCCTATCCCGGGTCGCAAACTCTTCATTCATAGGAATGGCTTCTAGCAAACGAACCACCTCTTGTACGCTCAGAACTACTGGCAGTTTACGTCCTGTTTTTGGATTTTCAAACAGAATAACAGGATGTTCACTAACGTGTTCCTCATCAATCATCCAGTTAAAAAATCCACGTAGGGCGCTGAGTACGCGTCCTTGTGAGCGCGGGGAGTAGCCGATGGAGTGGAGGTGTTGAAGGTAGGCGGATATCTGTTTTGCGTTGATCTGTTTCGGATTTTGATCACTGAAATCGGCCAATTGATTTAGATCCCTTTTGTAGGCACTAATAGTGTTGTCGCTGAGTCCGCGCTCAAATTTGAGGTGCTCGAGATAACCTGTAATGGAATCGGTCCAATTCATGCTCCTAATTTCGCTATTGATGCGCTAACTTTACACTATGCAAATTTTAATTCTCAACGGACCCAATCTCAATCTTTTAGGAACAAGAGAACCTGGGATTTACGGCAATCAAGACTTTCAGTCGTTCTACGAAGAACTTACTGCAGTGTATGATGATGTGGCGTCATTCAGATATGAACAAAGCAATGTGGAAGGAGCACTGATCGATTTTTTACAGGAAGCCGAGGGGACTTATGATGCGGTTGTTCTGAATGCCGGAGGATATACGCATACCTCTGTGGCACTAATGGATTGTATAGCCGGCATTACCGTTCCCGTCTATGAAGTACACATTTCAAATCCTTTGGCACGCGAGGATTATCGACATACTAGTTTGATAGGTCAAAAATGTATTGCGACGGTAAGTGGTTTTGGACTAGACTCTTATCGTCTTGCGGTTGAAGGAATATTAAGTCAATTGGCGAGCTAAATAGCCCATTTCAGCAGCTATTTCTTTCAAGGTCGCATCGTAAACACTACTGCATTCCGGCGTCCCATCACTGCGCTTGGGATCCATAAATGTTAAGGGAAAACGCTCCGCTGCGCCTATAACTACTGGACAGGCCTCATTAGCACTATCACAGACCATTACAGCAACATACCCAGTGGAAGGATTTGGCGCACGATCATAAGCTTTTGAGAATAAGAATGGGGTATCGTGCTCGTTTTCAAGTAGCGGATGAAAGATCTGCCAATGTGGATTATGCGCAGAGAGATCCTTGATCGCAGTAAATTCATGTCGCTTGAAACTTTCGGCTACCTCCGGATATAAAGCAGTGCCTTCGGTACCTCCACTAAAGGTTTCTACGTTTTCATGACCATAATATTTTGCTGCAGTTCTAAAAAGAATTTCAGAAAAATGACTTCTTCTGCTGT
>JAQWJX010000125.1:0-2413 GCA_029248145.1 Schleiferiaceae bacterium
ATTGATTATCGAAACGCCTTCAGGTCCAGGTGATCAGGGGAATGGTGACGGTTTTGTTGCATCAGGTAGTGGTACTTCAACGCAGTTTGCCTACCCAGGAATGTCTTATGATACGACGGGAGCTTACCCTCCTTACGCAGCTGTGAACTGGTGGGAAAGCCCGGCTAATAAAGAAGATAAGCGCGGTTTGCACAGCGCCGGTCCATTCTCATTGGCTCCAGGGGCATTAAACTTCGTAACTACAGGTGTAGTTTGGGAGCGTGACCTTATCAATAATGATTTATTTGCATCTGTTGAAAAGGTGATTATTGCCGATGATAAGGCACAGAAACTTTTCGATAACTGTTTCCAAGTATTAAACGGTCCAGATGCTCCTGATGCGGAAATCCAAGAATTGGACCGCGAACTTATTTTGAAATTAACTTACGGACCAGGAAGTAACAATGAAGCATTTAGCTATCGCGAGCGCGATCCACTAATTACAGTTAGTCCTGACGATCGTGATTCTATTTTAAATGTAAATCCAGACTATTTCGATTATAAATTCGAAGGATTCCAGATATTCCAATTAGCGAATAGTGACGTGAGTATTTCTGACATCTACGATCCAACGCAGAGCCGTTTAGTCGCGCAGTGTGATGTGAAAAATGGTATTACGCAATTAATCAATTGGGAAGTAGATCCAGATTTGAACGCGCTTGTGCCACAAGACATGACGCTCAGCGCGAACAACAGCGGTGTATTTACATCTTTCCAGATAAGTGAAGATGTATTTGCTACTGGCGATCGTTCATTGATCAACCACAAGGAATACTACTTTACGGTCATCGCCTATGGACAGAACCAATATCAAGTCTTCAATCCAACAACGGCATCAGGTGGTCAAAAAATACCATTCCTTGCAGGTCGTCGTAATATTAAGACCTACACAGCTATTCCACATCAGATTGATTCTGAGAAGGGAGGTACCATTCAGGTAGCACAATACGGCGATGGTCCAGAAATCACTCGTTTAGACGGAGTCGGTAACGGTGGTGGTGAGCTTGAACTTACTTTAACAGAAGTTAAAGACATCATGGACGGAAATGGCACTGGTCAACCTACATATATGGGTGGTTTAGGACCAGTTGCTATAAAGGTTGTTGATCCGCTAGAAGTGAAAAATGGAGAATATACGTTGACACTTGATGGTGCCAATGGAAACGCACAATGGGAAATTACAGACGGCGCAGGTGCTATCATAGCCACAGCAGATACGACCATCTCATTCTACAACGAACAAATCATTCCAGACTTAGGACTTTCCGTTGCGATGCAACAAGCTCCAGCACCGGGTGGTGATGATGAAGGTACCTATGATAATGGTGTGATTTTCTCTGAAATCATTTACGAAGACCCTTCAAAGGAATGGTGGTCAGGAATTAATGACGATAAAAGCTACACTCCATATAACTGGATCTTAGCAGGAACAAACAGTTATCCAACAGAAGAACCTGCTACGTTGTACCCGGATCAAGACGGCGATGCGAAAGGATATTTTGAAAATATTGTAGAAGGTACATGGGGTCCTTACATGTATGCGTCTGCAAACAACCGCAGCGTCGTGAATGGTTTTGATAATTATGGAATGGGACCTGCACAGAGTATTGGTAGAAATCTAAATGATGCTGCTGATCTTCATTCTGTGGACATCGTGTTCACAACGGATGTGAGTAAATGGACCCGTGTTCCAGTTTTCGAAATGGCTGAAGATGCCGCATTGAGCGAGCATGGCGACAAGAAATTGACACAGCGCCAAGATACTTCTTGGACGCTTGAAAATGGGGCATTAAAAAGAGCACCAGGTCTCGAGCCAGGTTGGTCTTACTTCCCTGGATATGCTTTAGACATTGAAACGGGTAAGCGCTTGAATATGGCCTTTGGTGAGAACTCGTGGTTGCCAGGTGAAAACGGAAATGATATGTTGTGGAATCCAACAGACAGAGAATTCTTGCCACCAGGCAACACAGTGAATGGCGGTTATGTCTTTGGTGGACAGCATGTGATTTATGTGTTTGCAGATGAGGATAAAATTAGTGGGTCAAACACTGATCTTGAATACCAGGGTGCAAATCCAAATGATTGGCCATTGAAAGACTTGATGGCGGACCTTGTAAAAACAGGAGGTTTAGGAAATATAGCAAAAGCAAATTTCTGGAGAGCTTGTCGCTGGATTGGCATGCCGACCTTACGCAAAGGATTAGATTTCGATCCGTACACAGAATTACCAACCCAAACCCGAATTCGTATCCGTATGAATTCTGCTTATTCGAATAGAACATTGGCCGATGGCCCTAATGATGGTAATCCACAGTTCTTGTTTAACACTGCTAATATTGCGACTAGAACCTATCAGGATACCATTGGGAAGGGT
>JAQWJX010000127.1:0-5426 GCA_029248145.1 Schleiferiaceae bacterium
CTCTAGATTCAAATGGGTTGCTTTTTTTGAAGGCAGTTCTTTCCTGATTCTACTTTTCATTTGTATGCCCTTGAAGTACGGATTCGACATGCCCTATCCCAACAAGGTCTTTGGCATGTTACACGGGTTATTAACGGTTCTCTACCTCTTTTCTCTGATTGAATTCAGTGTAAACTATAAGGTGCATTGGACAAAATCGCTCCTATTTCTTATCGCATCATTAATACCGTTCGGCACATTTTACGCCGAAAAAAAATGGTTGCGTCCACTTGGTGCTCAAAACGGAGCGCTTTAATCTTCTAGCGCATCGATTCTACTCAGTACTTCCTGCGCTTGCGCCTGTACCTTATCGCTTTCCGCTCTATTGCTGTGGCTTAACTCGTAACTCTTTTTAATGAGCGCATCGTACTGCGCTTCAAGCTTTTCTTTTTCCGATTTCTTTTTGAACAGTCCAAACATTGATTACCTTTTCACTCCTAACAATAGAAGTTATGACTTGTTCTTATCGGCTCTTGGTAATTACTGCAGCTTTTATACTCTCGTCATGTCGACCAGAAGTCCCCGGAACTTCCAACGGGAGTCGGTTGCCACTGCGCGGTACTGATTTTAGCCAATTGCCGAAAATAGAAGCAGAAGGTTATGCTTTTGCCGATAAAAACGGAATTCAAAAAGACGCACTAGAAATTTTACACGAGGCGGGCCTGAACATTGTTAGACTCAAAGTCTGGAACAACTCAACGGGTGACGGTTCTTTACAAGAGCTTATTCCCTACGTCTCGAGGCTGAGAGATTTAGATTTACAAATTATGCTCACGTTCCACTACAGCGATACCTGGGCCGACCCTGGTTCCCAAAACCTTCCGGATCAATGGGCGAATCTTGATTTTAATGTCCTCTGCGACAGCGTGGAAGCTATGACCTTCAAAACGGTACAAAAATTAGCGCCTGATTATGTGCAAATAGGTAATGAAATAAATCACGGCTTAATGCACCCTTATGGTCTACGTGATGGAGATGGTGAATTCCAGAAACTTTTACAAGCGGGATGTACAGGTGCAAAAGCAGCAGATAGCAGCGTGATCACCATTCTGCATTATGCCGGTTATTCTGGCGCGAAAAATTTTTATCAAACGGTTGACTCGGTAGATTACGATTGGATCGGTTTATCCTATTACCCCAAGTGGCACGGCACGGATGTAGGTGTTTTATCTGCAACCTGTTTCGAATTAAAAGATACTTTTCAGCGTCCGGTCGCACTCGTAGAGACCTCATATCCATTCACTTTGAATTGGAACGATTGGACCAACAATCACATTGGCGACACGAGTCAATTACATCCTGATTTCCCCGCCACTAAAGAAGGTCAGCGCGCCTTTATAGCTTCGCTTCGAGCACTAACCGATTCACTCGGAACTGGACTTGTTTATTGGGGTGGTGAATTGGTGGCCTACAAAGGACCTCAAGCACAAGATGGAAGTCCGTATGAAAATCAAGCACTATTTGATTTTTCCGGCAAGGCCTTACCCGCTTTATATGAAATAGGGGTCCATTAGCGTCCTAGGCAATCTTCCTACACAAACCAGAATTTTCTATTTATAATCTATATTTAACGATAGAAGTAAACTAGACTATCCATGACAATAAAAGCCGCCACAATTGCTGAATATGTTGATCAAATCCCGGAAGACCGCACGGTAGTTTTTGAGGAATTACTGACCATCTTAAGAACACATCTACCCAAAGGTTTTGAAGAATGCATCAGCTACGGTATGCCTGCTTTCTCTGTTCCGCATAGTCTGTACCCTCCTGGTTATCACGTTTCTCCACAAGTTCCATTACCCTTCATTAGTATCTCTTCGCAAAAAAACTTTATCGCCTTTTACCACATGGGCCTGTATGCAACGCCTGAACTCATTTCGTGGTGGCAAGAGGAGTATCCGAAGCATTCTAAAAGAAAATTGGATATGGGTAAAAGCTGTGTTCGTTTCAAAAAAATGGACGATATCCCGTTCCAACTTATTGAAGAGTTGGCTCAGAAAATAACGCCAGAGCAATGGATAGCTACCTATGAAAAGCAACTAAAGAAATAGGAATTCACTATTTTCGCCTTTCACTTTGAACAAATGACCGAAAAGCAAACCAAATCATCAGAGAAATTCATAGATATAGATGGAGTAATCAAGGATAGAAATCCTTCACTTCACCGCATCATTCCTGGTTTCATCATCCGCTACTTCAGTGAAAATGTCTTTCGAGAGAGCGACTTGAATACGCTGTTGATTGATCTAAAGGACCTAAATAACTTCGAATTTTGCTCTGCCTTATGTAAACGCTACAACGTAACCGTTCAAAGCGTAGGTACTGAAAACATCCCTATTACAGGAGGTGCCATATTCGCCGCAAACCATCCGTTAGGTGGAATGGACGCCATGGCAATCATGGAAAGCATATCGCACCATCGCCATGATGTAAAGTTTTTAGTGAATGATCTTCTAATGTCTCTTAAGAGTCTTCGCGGTATTTTTGTAGGTGTAAATAAGTTTGGGACTACACCAAGAGATAATATTCGTCGCGTAGATGAATTATTCGCTAGTGACAATGCCGTTTTCATATTCCCCGCTGGTCTTGTAAGCCGAATGACACAGCACAAAGTGATCCGAGATTTAGATTGGAAGAAAACTTTTATCGCAAAATCGAAACGACATAAAAAACCGATTGTTCCCGTTCACATAAGCGGTCGACTTTCCCCTAAATTCTACAGGGTAGCGAAATTTCGTAAGTTCTTTGGCATTAAAATCAACATAGAGATGCTTTTGCTTTTCCAAGAAATATTGAAACAAAGCAATAAAACCATTACTATTACCTACGGAGAGCCTATTTACCCCGAGTCCCTAGATAAGTCAAAAAGTGACGATGAGTGGGCCTATGAGGTGAAGTCGAAGGTGTATAATCTCGTTAAATAAGTCGCCTAAAACCGACGTATAGGCGGTATATTTGCTACTATGATAGATTTGAGTTACATCAGGCCTGCGGTGCCGGTACAGGATATTAAAAAAGAGTTGACTCGGGAACGATTTGTCCGCTTTACTTCCAAACTCAATAATGAAATCTACATCGTAAATGTCCAGAATTCGCCTCAAACGGTGCAAGAAGTAGGTCGTTTACGTGAATTGACTTTTGCTAGTGCCAATGGTGGCACGGGCAATCCCGTTGATTTAGACGAACTCGATCTCAGTGACAATCCTTACGAACAACTGATTGTTTGGAATCCGGAAGAAGAAGAGATTGTCGGTGGCTACCGTTTCATTGACGGCGCTACGGTCCTAAGCTGTAAAGGCGATCCTCAAAGCGATCTCAGTATGGGGCATTACTTTCATTTTTCAAAGCGATTTATTGACGACTACCTTCCTTATTCTATTGAATTGGGTCGTAGTTGGGTACAACCGAAATATCAGCCAGCGGTAGATCCTAGAAAAGGAATGTTTGCACTCGATAATATTTGGGATGGTCTAGGCGCTATTGTATTGAAGTACGAAAACATGCGTCACTTTTATGGTAAGGTCACTATGTACCCTACCTATCAACGCGATGCCAGAAATTGGGTACTTAATTTTTTAGAACATTACTTCCCAGACGCAGAAGGACTCATGGCACCCATCGTCCAGGCAAAAATACCTTCGCTACCGAAGTTAGATGAACACTTTCCCATTGATGAGGCTGATTTTTCGACCAGTTTTAAAAAGGGATTACGTAATCTAGGTAAAATCACTACTGAATTTGGTGAAAGTGTGCCACCGTTAATTAAGCAATACATGGTTTTAAGTCCTAAGATGAAAACCTTTGGAACTTTCGTCAACAGAGATTTTGGTAATGTAGAAGAGACCGGGATTCTAATCTCGGTAGATACGATTTACGAGGAGAAGCGCTCACGTTATATCACTTTGTAAATACCGCAACGCATTTGTGGTCAAACCAAATAACAAAACGCACAAATGAATAATTTCAACTTATACAACCCTGTAAACCTTTGCTTCGGAAAAGACGAACATAGAAAATTATCTTCTCTCATACCTAAAGATGCAAAGATCCTGATCACCTATGGCGGAGGTTCCATTAAACAAAATGGGATCTACGAGAAGGTCATGAAAGCATTAAAGAATCATGAAGTCTTAGAATTCGGGGGCATCGAACCCAATCCTCAATACAGCACTTTACTTCAAGCATTGGCCATTATTAAGGCTGAAAATATTGATTTTCTACTCGCCGTTGGTGGAGGTTCAGTTATAGATGGCACAAAATTTCTAGCGTCCGCTGCGCTCTACGAAGATGGAGAGCCGTGGGACATCCTTGCAAAAGGTATTCGTACTTCAAAAGCACTGCCTTTTGGAACAGTATTGACCTTACCTGCTACAGGTTCTGAGATGAATAGTGGCGCAGTAGTGAGTCGCAAAGAGATAGGTCAAAAACGCGGAATGGGCGGTCCAGGGTTATTCCCCCAGTTTTCCATTTCGGATCCTACTGTAGTAGCCTCAATACCGCAACGTCAGCTTGCCAATGGTCTCGTAGATGCTTTCACCCATGTGATGGAACAATACATGACCTACCCTACTTCTGCGACCTTGCAAGACAGAATTTCAGAGGGGATTCTTTCTACACTGATAGAAATTGCTCCAAAACTGATGGATAACCCGTCCGACTATGGAACCGCAGCTAACTTTATGTGGAGCTGTAATATGGCACTGAATGGACTGATTCAAAAAGGTGTGCCAACCGACTGGAGCATACATGCCATAGGACATGAAATCACAGCTGCCTACAATGTAGATCATGCCAGAACACTAGCTATTGTTCTACCGAGTCTCTACAGATTTAAATTTGAACAAAAACAGGAAAAACTAGCCCAATATGGGCGCCGTGTTTTGTCTTTAGAGGGCACTGATTTTGACGTAGCGCATCAAGCCATTGACCATACAGAGGCTTTTTTCCATTCTTTGGGAATTGAGACCAAATTAAGTGCCTACACACCCGATGCCACCTCTTTTCCTGAACGCGCAGCCGCACAACTTGAAAGTTATGGCGCCACACGCTTAGGAGAGCATAAAGACATCACCCCAAAAGAGGTCGTCACTATATTAAATGCTACACTTTAATGTCACAAAAAATCTTAAAATCACTGTTTACGGTTGCCCCGAGTGAGGAACGCTTGAAGGAATTAGATGCTTTAGCCGCCTTGCTCAACATACATTCTAAAGATGGTTTAGCAGTTAACTTTATCTGCACACACAACAGCAGAAGAAGTCATTTTTCTGAAATTCTTTTTAGAACTGCAGCAAAATATTATGGTCATGAAAACGTAGAAACCTTTAGTGGAGGTACCGAAGGCACTGCTTTATATCCGGAGGTAGCCGAAAGTTTCAAGCGACATG
>JAQWJX010000139.1:0-1606 GCA_029248145.1 Schleiferiaceae bacterium
AGTTCGCCCTTCAAGCTGAAGAAAGAGCATTACGAATGGCATTGGACTCCTTAAGGTTTGCTGCACAATCCGATTCGCTGGCCTATGCTGCGCTCATTTTTAGAAAAGAGCGCCAGTATGGAACGGCAGTAGTAGAATTAACAAATGCGGAGCGCAAATTGGAAGAATTGAAATCGTATAAAGATGCCCCAGCGCCGAAATCATATAGTATTTCCCCTGCGATGCCAGTTGAGAAACCAGTTGGTCTTCCGGCATGGGTCATTGGAATTCTGGGTGCCGTTCTCGTCGCAGGTGGATTAAAATTGTGGGCTACCAGCACATCTTAAACGTGATGCAAAAGTCCACAGCTTCCATTGTCTTTAGCTTACTGTTACTACTGCTCGCTGGTACACTGTATTTAGACGCGTATTGGGAGTTGATTTGGAGTGTATCAGCCATTACCGGCCTAGCTTACGGAGTTGCAAAAAAGCAAGCCTTGCATCAATTACTTTGGGCTGTAGCGTGCGCCACACCGCTTTCAATAAAGCTCAGTTTACCGTTCGCGGAAGTCTATTTACCAATAGAATTTATAGCAAGTGCAACTGCCCTTTCTGTGCTTTTTTCAGTTGTACCTCTAGGGAATGTGAGATGGTTCATGAAATATCCGCTGCCGTTGTTCTGGCTGATTTCTTTTCTACCGGGTATCTATTATTCGGATCTATTAAACACCAGCTTAAAATTTACAGCGCTTAATGGGGTATTCGTTTTTGCATTTTATTACGGAATAGTACTGGTGTCAGAACGTGGTAAGGTACTACCGTACTTTCCTTTTATTGCGGCATTGGTTCCGGCGACAGGAGTGGGAGTTTATCATTTTGCTCAGTATGATTTTAATCCAATAACCATCTCAGGCATCTTTCAGCCGTTCTTCTACAGCCATACGATGTATGGCGCAGTGATGGCTTTTATTGCTGGTATTGCCCTGGGTAATCTTCGTCAAAGAAGTCTGTGGAAATGGATTTTATTAGGTAGTATCGTTCTTACGTTATTCAGCGGATCTCGTGCCGCGCTTTGGTCGGTGGTATTCATGTTCATCCTGTATATATTGGTCCAATTACCACCCATCTTTCGCTTTGCTTTCCCGGTCTTAGTCATCGGTGGGTATTTGTTTTTAGGTGGAGTAGCAAAGGTGGAAGAAGCCTTCGCCTACAATAACTACGAAAGCCATGACCCACAAGCCTCGCTGGTTGAAAAAAGTATGTCCGTCACCAATGTGCAAACCGATGCTAGTAATATCGAACGACTCAACCGATGGGTTTCAGCACTTCGAATGTTCGAAGAGCGTCCTTATTATGGCTTTGGCCCAGGTACCTATCAATTCGCCTACATCCCTTTTCAGGAGAAGCGTTTAGAGAACCGTCTAACGGTAACAAATCCCGATACTCCACCTCCAGGATCCGGAGGGACAGCCCATTCAGAACTGCTCCT
The DNA here is from genome assembly GCA_029248145.1 of Schleiferiaceae bacterium. Taxonomy (GTDB): domain Bacteria; phylum Bacteroidota; class Bacteroidia; order Flavobacteriales; family Schleiferiaceae; genus UBA10364. Next base: position 1,468 of record JAQWJX010000139.1, read on the forward strand.
TCAGCTCAGTGAAAATGGTATATTGACGCCATTGATTTTTTTACTCATGTGGATGCGTTGGTGGTACTTTGGTTTTTTTAGTATTGCCAAACGAAGCCCATTACTTCCGTTGTTTCTTGGCTTAAGCACCTACTTTTTT
>JAQWJX010000146.1:0-8128 GCA_029248145.1 Schleiferiaceae bacterium
TTCGAGTTCTAATCGCGCACTCTTGTTATTCAACGCGATGTAGTTGAATGTTTTCGGCTCAGATAAAAACTCTTCAACACGAAGGATTTTGGGTTCAAAGGATAATTGGCCACCCGTAACATGAACACCTAATTCTCCGAAACGACTGATCAAATCCTCTTTGACTTGACCGGTCATACCCGGCTGTTGCGCGCCCTTTCCTCCCGGCGTATGCGAATAGGGATCTGTTGGGAATGCTCCATATAACTCAGGCGATTTATGAGCACCGATACCAGCGAGAACCTCAAAGTAATGGTCAAACATTCTCCCTACCAGCGCTGGATCATCACCTGACAGCGCCGCGTTCGTATTTTCATAGGTCGCGAGAAGCAGTTTTGAAACCATGTGCCAATAAATGGATCCCAGTCCCTCGTAACCGAAGAATGTACCCGAACGTCCAGTAAAAGATTTATGATCGAATACTTCCTCAAATACAGTTGCTAGCAATGCACGTTCTTTAGCGATAAGAGATGCGTATTTTGATGGCAGTGCATCTAAGGCTGCATACAAACTGTTTACATTATTGAACATTCCATTAAAGTGGTATTGTCCATTGCGGTCCCTCAGTACGACCGTTTTATTTCCGTCCGCAACTAACGCTTTAACCAAATCAGAGGCTTCAGCGCGTGCTAAAGGAATACAATTCTTATTTACGAATCGGGGCAGCTCCTTGTTCGGATACAGAGTATAGCTGTATTGATCTTCACGGAACAATGCACTTGCTTTTAAAGCGTCTAAAACTGCGGCACCTTCATGAGCGCTCAAATATTTTGAACTCAATACTGCCACTTGACCTTCAAGCATTTCAGGTAAATAGTTAATCTTCACGCCCGTCGCCGTAACCGTCATCAGGTTGTAAGCGTGATAAAGACCATCTCCACGCTTGTTTGCATCTATAGAATGCTCCATATAAGCTGTTGCCGTCTGTGCAAACGAACGTACGTCAGCTATAGAAACTGAGGTATACGTTCCAGAAAAGCCTTTTTCGTAAATACGTTTTCTATAGGCACTCGCTGGCTCACCGACACCGTCTAAGACAAGCTTGCGATCCGCATCTGAAATGGAACCGTTCAATAAATTTTGATGGGCTTCGAGCGTTGTTTTCACACTTGAAAAGAACGTAGCTAATTCAGCTGAAATCTTAACTTCTTCGCCTGCATCCGCAAGCAATTCATCCATAAAACTTAAGAATCGACGTAAATAATACAGCGTTACCATACTGACACCGTTACCAACTAATGCATTATTAGCATCGTTCCATTCTGGGCGCTGTGTATTCATCCAAATTCCGCCTTCCGGAATAAAATTTGAAACCTTAGCGAGCACTGTTGCCAGGATTTTCTCAATGAAATTCACCTTATGAATAGCCTGATTCACATCTACGACTAGTGCCCCGTCAATACCGAGACTTGCACGTTTTGCTTGAATAGCCTCTTCGGCCTCATGGTCAAAATCAATGGTATTCTTAGGGTCATTTAGAAGATCTCCATACTCCTTGATACGGTAAGGAACATTCGCATAAACAAAGTGGTCCTGAGTGAAGTACTCCTTCAATGTTCCCGGATAATATTCTTCAATAAACTCAAGGAACTTGAGGAGGTAAATGATTTGGTGATCGCCCCAATACCCGATATAAGACCAGGGGTTATCTGGTTCGATAGTTTCCCAATCAAATCCGTCTTTAATGACGCGGTAAGGATTGTATCCATCGAATGTAGTTGCATTCAAGAATTTATGGATCATTCCCTCCATAAATTCTGGGTAGGAATGCGCTAAAGCTTCCCAATTCTGAAAAATATCGCGCCAGTTTCCCTGATAATCTAAAATCTTAGTACCATCAACTTCATTGCGCGTATTGATTGAAAACTTATTCCATGGACGAGATGGATCACCATGACGACGACTAAACTTTAACGGGAGGTATTCGTAACTCAAGCGTTTGAAATCTGCATCCGTTGCTTCAGCAGCGATAGCTTTCAATGTTTGAAGCGTAAAGGTTTCTTCAAGCCCTTTTAGGGTAGACTCAACTCTCTTAAATACTTCAATATTTGCCTTGTGAATGTAGTTAGTGAAATCGGCCTTCTCGATGGTATAATTGTCGTCAAATATCCCGCCACGCATAATGTTGAACATGGTATTTGCGAAATGCCGAATATTCAATAGACGATCATTCGTTAGTTGTAAGCCGTCTGAAGCGGCAACCAATTCCACGAGATGCGCCGAACCCTCTTCCACGTCAGCAGCAACTTCAGCCAGCAAAACTTCAGGATGCTCTAAAGCTGCCATTAGATCAGCCACCTCTACAGGTCCTTTATTGACATCAGCTAAAATACTCCAATGCTCCGATGCACCCGAAATTAACTCTACTGTATCGCAAATCATGTAGGCACCTCGCTCGGCTTTGATATCGACCTCTTGCGTGGGGAATTCACCTTTTCTGAAAGCATCCAGTTGCTTTGACGATAATAATTTTATCGCATTAGGCCTTCCGAGCGACCAAGCTACGTTTGAACGTAAAGCCTCACTTGGTTCTGCCTTGTCCACTATGATCGCACTAAGTGAAAACAGACCTAAACCTACGGACGCCTCTAGCTCACACTTTTTATAAGCATCTACTAGATTGCTGCTTGCATTTTGAAGTGCGTCTTCAATTCCGTACGGAAGTAAGTTTTGAAGTCCATCTATGAATTGGACTGAAGCAGCCTCTGAGCCATTATTGATTAAGGCTGATTTACGTACAAAACCAAATTTATCACTTGAATTCCATTCGTAACTAAAAGCTAAACCTAAGTCGTGATTCACTTCTTCGAATTTCACTTTATTCCCGTAAGAATTCTTGTAAAGGTTCCGACTTAGATTGTAGACGCCTTCATATTTTGAGGAGAACGGCTCCCATAGACTCGTTTTTCCTGATCGAGAAACTAAACACAATGTCTTTGATCCTGTAGTCTCTGAAGACTCTGTTATTTTATCGTCCGTGTAATATGGAAATAATGCAAAGTTGCTGTTTTTGCGACCCGCTGTCAAACCGCCTGTGCTCGATAAAAACATCCAGTGGTTTGAATTACTCACGATGCTCATAAAGAAGGGCCGCATCGCATCGTAATTCGTGATTTTATAATAAGTCTCGCCATCAATCTTGACCTCCGTCCCGCTAACTTCATCGAAAGAGGTGGCCAATTTTTGTGCGCCTAAGTAAATTTCTTTGTTTGTCTTCATTCTAAAATCCCCGTTTCGCAGGACTTTTAATTTTAATAGGTCAGAAATACATTTAATCGAAGTTTCAGGCCGTTAGCCCCTCGTAAACGAAAGGATTATTAAATAACAGCGAAATGAAAACGACATACATCGCACTCAAAACTGACTGAAACAGTTGTAAAATCAGGGCTTTCGGAGCCCTTAAGTTTACCGTTGACAATGATAATAACTACATTTAAGACCAACGCCGGACAATTACAGGACAAAACGCTATTTCACAGACTAAAGGGGTTTTATTCACCTTTTAATCTACAAGACAATCTTGAAGAAATTAACTTTAAGGTTTCGCCTTAACATCTTAACCATGCGCACAAGTATTCTACTTACTCTTTTCATTTCATTCCTAATTACCCCGATCGCCTCTGGGCAATGTGGTCAGAATTACGACCGTGATGTGCGACGGATTATTAAAAAAGCCGAGAAGCTACCTCACGAGAAAACTAGGATTGTTTTTGCCGGAAGCTCCACCTTTCGGCTTTGGGACGACATGGCAGAAAGCTTACCGGAATATGAGGTGGTCAATGCCGGCATCGGAGGCTCGTGTTTCGATGATTTACTGCGTTACAAAGAACGACTGATCTCTGCTACTAATCCGGATATCCTGGTAATCTATGAAGGGGATAACGATATTGTACATTTAGAAGAAGACGGAAACTTAAGGCCTGTAAATGATATCCATATCAGATGCTTAGCGCTTCTGAATTGGATCCAACATACACATCCTGAGCTTCCTATATTTCTTCTTTCACCCAAACCTTCGCCTTCACGGTGGGAGCACCTCGCGAGGTACAAGGCAGTGAACAATCGACTCGAAGAATTAACCGAGGCTTATAATTACCACTTCATGGATTGCTGGCCTTGGCTCACCAATAACAATGGACAGGTCGATTCAGACATGTTTATTTACGATAATCTGCACTTAAATGATGAAGGAAACAGTCGTCTAGGCCATTACATGGCGGAAGAGATTCGCAGTGCGCACCTCAACGAATCAACGCTAAATGAGTTTATCGATAACTGGCATCTCGCAGCTTCAAAGGCAGATTCGGCTAGTTATTTCGGAGCCTTTTACAACGACCAAAGCATCTTCCAGGGCACCGACGGGAGTGAATACTGGGCTGCGGTTGAGTTCAGAGAATGGGCAGCACCGTATTTCCATAGAGAAAGTGCTTGGACCTTCGAAGCATTCGAACGCTACTGGTACCGTAAAGGTGAGGTACTATGGTTCAACGAGCGACTAAATTCACCCCATATGGGAATCTGCAGAGGTGTGGGCATTGTTCAACTCACGAGCGATGGACCAAAAATAGACCACTACAGCTTGAGCTTCGAGGTTCCGAATGAAGTTGTTGGAGATTTGGTTCCATTGGCCAAAACGGAACGAATTGAGGTGTTGAAGTACCAGCAAGAATTGGACGATTTTTATACCGATTCCACGACCAGTCCTCTAACCCCAGAAGAACGCGCCGCTTTCCACGGGCATGAATTCTTTAGCTACAATCCAGAGATGGCCGTTGAGGCGAAAATTAAAGTACTCGAAAATGAACAGTGGTTCAACATGGCCACCAGCTCAGGGGTGAACAGAGAATACCGTCGTTATGCCAAGGCAACCTTTGAACTGCGCGGACAAACTTTGGAATTATTCCTCTACCAAAGCAAAAGGTTGATGGCCATGGAAGAATATCAGGACCACCTCTTCCTTCCTTTCATGGATAAAACTACGGGGGTGAGCACCTACGGTACTGGCCGATTTATGGACATCACCAAGCCCGAAGGAACCACCATGGTTTTGGATTTTAATTATGCATACAATCCTTATTGTGCCTACACCGACGGATACTCATGTCCCATAACCCCTCAAGAAAACTATATCGACATTGAAATTAACGCGGGGATTCAAGGACCCGTACCACATTAACAAACACCTCATAATCAATTGGTTATTTTCTTATCTTTAAAAAGAACAAAACCAACACATTATGAAAACAACCACATTTTTGGTGGCTGCAGGGTTACTCGCTATTTCCTGCGCAGCACCACAAGAAGACCTCGTGTCAGCCCCGGAACCGCCCATTCTAGCGGACGGCGCTTATTCTTTGGATAAAGCCGTTTGGACCTTTTCAGACTCAAGTACTACCATTGAGCAAGAGCAAATAAAAATATACTCAGGAGGACGGTATATGTTCGCCTCATGGAACGCTACTGAGAAAACCCCATCATTTGCGGCCGGTACTGTTGAAACCAGAAACGGCAAACTCTACGAAACCCCGGTTTATGATGTAAATGGAGCGGTAGATTCAGGTATGGTGTTTGAACTAAGTATCGTTAAAACTACCTTAGGATTCGAGCAAGAAATTAAGGGCATGCAAATGGAAGACAGCTCAAGTATAGACCTGATCGAAAGCTGGAATGCGCTTGAGGGTAACGCTTCGCCTTATGATGGATTATGGAAGCTCAGTTCAAGAAACGAAGTTGAAGGCGTGAGCGACTTCAATGAAATTAAAATGATAGGTGGTGGACATTTCGTATGGTTTCATACGTGGTCTGATGATTCTACAGAACATGCAGACTTCGGCTATGGTGCATTTATTGACAACGGAGATGGAAACGTAACGGAAGTTGTTCAGGCAGGCTCTATTGAAGGATACGTAGGAGAATGGTCTGTCAATTATGCAAAAGTTGGAGCAGACATGATTCAACAGACTTATGTTAACGCGTCAACCGGGGAGGAATTCGTCCAAAACTACAAACGGTTATAAGTTGAAGGTCCTTCGCACGTCTTAAAATACGCAGACATTCTAGCAAACTAAAGCGCAGAATCAGCGGCACTTTCCATTACTTTCGCAAGGATATGGAAGATAAAAAGAGTGAGAATAAATGGGTTTTAGGGGCCACCGGGTATGTGGGCCAACTGGTCACGCACCGGCTATTTACCCAACGGGCGAAATCGAATTGGACCGGACAACTCATAACTTTAGGTCAGAAAACTATTTTGCCGTGGATCATGGAGCGAACTAATTTCCACCTGTTTCCTCTGCATGCAATTCCTCTTACACTTTTTGAAAAATATCCTCCAAATGCCATTTACCATTGTGCGCGTATGGCCGGGAGCAACGACCGCTCTCGCCGAATCGCTGCTCGTAAGGGGTATAAAGCGAATCAACGCCTCATCCAGTTAATTGAAGGAGCACAAACTAAAATACCCGTTGTCTATTGTAGCGGAACCCTGATGTATGGCAATACAGTAGATTGTGTCAATGAAGATGCTGCTCTTCTTCCGATTGCTTATGCAAGGGCCTATGAATATGCTGAGCGACCGTGGGTCAAAGCTGCCGAGACTGGAAATATGGACGTTCGAATCGCACGTCCGGGATGGATTTTAGGTCCAGATTCTTGGTTCGAGCACTTCTTTTACAAGCCTACAATACGCTCGGGAAAAGTCCCCATCTACGGCGATGGTAACCAATTCATGTCCATCATTTCTGTGGAAGATTGCGCAGGCCAACTTACCCATCTCATGGAGCACGGCATGCCCAACCAAAGTGCTAATCTTTTCGGGTTTGCGCCCATTAAACAAAAGGATTTTGCAGTACTGGTCGCACAGTACCTACAAACCACGACAATGAAAATATCTGCTAGCGAAACGATAAACAAGTTTGGCACAACGGTCTTTGAGGCGCTGACGTCTTCGACTCCCGTGACAACAAAACATGAACACTGGCGCTCGGCATACGAGCCACTGCATACAGATCTAAAAGCTTTAGTTGAATCGACCATCGGACGACTCCAAGCCAAATCCTAATTCTTTTTCTCGAAAGTGTAGAGCATGTATTCTCCTAATTTCCCCAATGCAGTTCTGGCGATGCGTTCGTCCAACTGCCAAAGCAGGTGCAGCACACTTTTTGGAATGAACCTATGGAATTTATGGTAGTACCAAGCAGGATAAAAAACACTGTATCCACGTGAATAGGTACACTTTAATTGGGCCAATTTTTTTATCTGTCCAGGTCGGTAACATCGGCTAGCCAGAAAGTTTGTAGGCGAATACCCGCCCCATACTTTCTTCCACCGCGCGAAGGCAAATTTTGGTTTTAACTTCAATAGTTCTATGATCGTCCCCGCGATGTAGTATTTATTCACGAAGGTGAGGACCATGCGGCCGCCGTATGATGTGACCGCGCGCAGATCTGCAAACGCACCTTCGAGATCATTCACCGTGTTTAAGGCACCGAAAAAAACATAGATCATATCGAATTGGACCTCCGGAAAAAGCTCTTTTATATCTTCCACACTGCCTTTTGCCACCCACGCATTCTTTAATCCCATACGGTCGATCTTGTCCTGGGTCAAACGGACCATTTCCGCAGAAATATCAATGCCGTAAAACTTCCGCTGAGGAAACTGTTCTGCAAAATGAACGAGATCAAATCCCGGGCCGAAGCCTACCTCTAAAACGGTGGCTTGTTCGTAGGATTTTGTATGCTGTCGAAAGCTTTGACGGATACGTTGAAGCGCCGGGTTCTCGTGGTAGCGTTGTTCAAAATCTACCGCATCTTTATCGTAGTAGTTACCTACTTTATCGTAATAACTCATCGTCTTTGCTACTTAGTTGAAAATCAAAATAAGCCGCGGTTGCCCAAAACAAAAAGGCAAATACAGGTTGGTTCAAGAAATTATTAAACTGCATGTGAAAAAAGTAGGTGCTTAAGCCAAGAAACAACGGAAGTAATGGGCTTCGTTTGGCAATACTAAAAAAACCAAAGTACCACCAACGCATCCACATGAGTAAAAAAATCAATGGCGTCAATATACCATTTTCACTGAGCTGAAG
>JAQWJX010000174.1:0-11714 GCA_029248145.1 Schleiferiaceae bacterium
TATTACCCTAGATACAGAACTCATGGATGCCGCCGGAATTTTACCCGGAGAGCGCGTTTATATCGTAAACATCAATAACGGTGAGCGTTTCGATACGTACACCATTGCAGGTACTCCTGGCGCAGGGGAAGTAACCTTAAACGGACCCGCTGCTAGACGCGTGCAAAAAGGCGATATCATTATCATCATTGCTTACGCACACATGAGTCCGGAAGAAGCAAAATCATTTAAACCGAGCATCGTTTTTCCGAACGAGACTACGAATCGAATAGTTTAATGGCGAATTGGGTAAAAAAGACGGTGCAGTACATACTCTTTTTGGGTATTGGCGTTGCCTTGCTTTACCTGACCTTTAAAGACGAAAGCCCCGTTGATCTATGGAATAACATTAAGGAGGTACCCATGAGCGGGCTCCTTATGGTCATTTGTATCGGGTTTATTGCTATCGTTTTTCGCGGATTGCGTTGGGTTCAGATGCTGCAAAGCTTAGGCTACCAGGTACATGGCATGCGCGCTATTGCTGCAGTTGCTTTTAGCTACCTTGTAAACTTGGCTACGCCTCGCGTTGGTGAGGTAGCAAGGTGTACCGCGCTGCACAGAACAGATAAAGTTCCTATGGACAAGCTCGTAGGCACGGTTGTTTTAGAACGCGTCGTCGACACGCTATTATTTGCAATTGTCACGTTAAGTACTGTGGTTATTTCAGGCAATGAACTGCGAGATTTCATGACGCAAAGTGGCGCTCAAATACCAGAGCTTTCCCTGACAGGCACCGTAAGTATTGCAGTCGTATTCGTCGCCATTATTGCCTTAGTGGTATTCACTCGAAAAGTATGGATGCAATGGAGCGTGGCGCAGAAAGTTGCGGGATTTGCAACAGGAATGATTACCGGGCTACGTAGCTTACGTACCGTCGATAACAAGCCGCTCTTTTGGTTTTATTCTGTTGGGATTTGGACCTGTTACGTTGTGACGATAGCTATTGGCTTTACAATTGCAGAGGGCGTTCAGGGTATCGGCGCCGAACAAGCATTTTTCGTTAGTGTAGCCGCTGGGTTAGGGTTTATTATTCCAGTTCCTGGAGGTTTTGGCCCATATCATTTCTTAGTCTCTAATGCCTTAATAGTTTTAGGACTTACGAAATCTGACGCTATATCCTTTGCTACCCTTATTCATAGTTCTCAAAGTTTAATGTTCGTCTTTACCGGCGCCATAGGCTTTGTTTTTCTCTATTTTGCAGGAAGAAAATAAGTCTTCCTCATGGCAAAGCAGAAAAGTATTTTTAATTGTACCCAGTGCGGCACTCAACACAGCAAGTGGATGGGACAATGCCAGGGTTGTAAGGAGTGGAACACGCTCGTTGAGGAAGTTGAGATAAAAAGTAAACCGGACCCACGTGCATGGAGCGGTGAACAAGCGGCAGCAAAGCCCATTCGCATTGAAGACGTTGAGCACACCAGCGTGCAGCGCTTCCCTATTCAAGATTTTGAGTTTTCACGTGTTTTAGGCGGCGGCGTTGTACCAGGATCTGTAACCCTTTTAGGTGGCGAACCGGGGATCGGAAAAAGTACGCTTTTACTCCAATTGGCCCTTAGTTTTAGCGGCACAGTAGCCTACGTTTCGGGAGAAGAAAGCCCTTCACAAATAAAATTACGCGGCGAGCGGATCGGAAAAGCGGTAAGTGAATTGTATTTGCTCAGTGAGACAAAGACGGACGCTATTTTCAACCACTTAAAATCGGTCCGGCCGCATTTAGTGATTGTAGATTCAATACAAACACTGCACGTACCGCACGTAGAAAGTACGCCTGGCTCAGTAGCACAGATTCGTGAGAGTGCGGCGAGTTTCATTCGCTATGCTAAAGAGACGGGTACGCCTGTTTTACTCATAGGTCATATTAATAAGGAGGGCAGTATTGCTGGGCCTAAGATTCTAGAGCATATGGTGGATGTCGTGCTCCAATTTGAAGGCGACCCTAACCTACTTTACCGCATTCTTCGTGCACATAAGAACCGATTCGGCTCTACTCACGAAATAGGTCTTTACACTATGGAACAAGGCGGGCTTTACGGTGTCGAGAATCCAAGCGAATTGCTTGTAACAAAACAACACGAAGGTCTAAGCGGAAATGCGGTTGCTGTGATGGTGGAAGGTGTACGTCCTATGCTGATTGAATTACAAGCGCTCTGCTCTACGGCTGTATATGGAACACCGCAACGTTCAACTACAGGATTTGATACACGTAGACTCAATATGCTACTTGCGGTCCTGGAGAAGCGCTGTGGCTTCAGATTGGGTCAAAAAGACGTCTTCCTGAATGTTACTGGTGGACTAAAGGTAGACGATCCGGGACTCGATCTAGCGGTGATTGCTGCAATCTTAAGTTCAAACGGTGACGCACCCATTACAGGTAAAGTCTGTTTCGCAGGTGAGGTTGGGTTGACTGGTGAAGTTCGTCCCATTACCCGTGTAGAGCAACGCATTAAAGAGGCTGAGAAATTGGGCTTTGAGACCATCTACATCAGTGGTCACCACCAGATAGAAAAATCCCACTACGACATTGCCATAGTGGGATTAAAGAAAATCGAAGAGCTGGTGCAAGCCCAGTTCCTGTAAAATTTAATTTCCGCCTTCCAGTAGGTTGGCCAATTCCGTTAAGTCCGGTGTCAATATGATTTCCGTGCGACGGTTGATGGCCTTATTTTCAGGGGTATCGTTTTCCACTAATGGAATGAATTCGCCACGTCCTGCCGCAGTTATACGCTCCGGATCTAAACCTTGATTCGTAGTTAATATTTTAACCACGTTAGTCGCACGCATCACACTCAAATCCCAATTATCACGGACCTGACTCTGCCCTCGATACGGATCATTGTCTGTATGCCCTTCTACCAATACACTAATGTCATTGTTTTCAGCGAGTACGCGTGCCAAATTTTCTAAGGCCACTTGTCCTTTAGGTGCGACGTCCCAGGAACCTGGAGCGAACAGCAAGCTGTTTTCAAGACTAACATACACTTTACCATCACGCATGTTTACGGTCAGTCCCTTGCCGGTAAACCCGAGAAGTGCATCTGCCACTTTCTGGCGAACAAAAGCCACCGTACTGTCCTTCCGACGAATAACGCCTTCCAGCTCGTTCACCCTACGTTGCCCTTTCTCGAGAAGCAACCTTTCAGTGTTCAAACTGTCCTCTTTCGCCTGAAGACGATTTTGCAGACTACTCAACTGATCCATGAGTGATTTATTCTCACGTGCACTAGCGGCGATCAATGAACTGTTGTTATCGAGCAAATAATCGTACTGTTTTGATAAACGATCGTATTTGGTTTGGAGTACACGTAGTTCGTCAAATTTCGTTGTAGTATCCGCTACCAACGTTTTATTATCACGACGAGCTTCTGTCAAAGTGCGTTGAAGTTCTGTATTCTCTGCGGCACGGGTTTCACTTTTCTGACGCAATTGGTCCGCTTCATTGTTCAACAAGTCGTATTTATCTTGTAATGCTTTGTGCACCTTAGTGCTAACACAAGAAGTTCCTAAGAACCCTACAAGCGCAAGAATGAGTAGCTTTTTCATAGTTTATTTTAATTCAACAGCGACCGTACCCACTAGGTAAGAATCGGTCATCAGAGCAAGCGTGTAAATGCCAGGAGATAAGTCTACAGGGGCGTCAATAGCACGTTTTGCGTCGATGCAGATTTCCATTGCTTCGCCTTGGAAGTTTACCACTGCTTTCCCATTAAAGCCCGATTGTTCGCCACCAACCACGGCTTGATTTTGTTCTGGAGCGTCTACAGGTTTACCGTTTTCACCAATCCACTTCACATAAAGTGTTTCCTCGCCTTTCGCTGCAATTCTGTTTTTCGCTAACGTAATGCATGCTGTAATACCGTCGGCTTTTTTAGCGCGGCGTGTTCTGCGCATTTTGCCATTTCCTGCTACACGGAATGCCTCTGTTGTAGAAGTAGCGATGACCAATTGCTTTCCTTTTGCAACGGTTTCTGTAAGTCCCGCATTTGCGTTGCGCAGAGAAGTATTTGCATCCATAGCCGTGTTCAGACTATCTGCAACCGTTTGCTCACGTAAACGCAACGCTTCATACGCGGCATTTGCACTATCAAGCTTTCCAACAAGAGCAGCATTCGCTCTCTTCATTGAACCAAGACGACTACGGTAGCCCGTTAAAGACTTTTTGTTTTGAACATTAACCGCATTGATGCTATCAATAATCCCACCCAAACGGGTCATCTCGTACTGAACAAACGCATTCAAGCTATCGTTTTGACCAACTTGGGCTTCGAGATCTTCTTTCATATCCGCCAATTCCATGGTCAAAGCCTGTTTCTCGAGTGCAATCTCGTGCTTCTCTTCGCTGCGTAAATAAAGCAATACACCCAATACGATCACGGCCAATGCCATGATCACTAATACCGGTCCTAATTTGCTCTTGTTGTTTCCTGTGCTCATGTGTGTGTGTTGTTATCTTATTAGTAACGAAGCTAACGATAAGCCGCTTTCCAATGTTTTCCAAAGGGTTAAGTTTTTTAACAAGGGCCGTATTCCCTCAAAGATGCCTGCAGTGCGACGTCGTATTGTCCATCCTAGAGCAAAGCCTATGCCAATTCTGTTTGTGTAGCGCTCCACGGCTCGATTCCATTGCTGTGCAGCGCACGATGCTACTTTCGAGTACCTTACCAACAGGAAAAAACGCTACCTTCCGTTCGGCACTGTATTTCACCGGGCCCGTTCAAATCTTTTGCTACAGCCTTAAATACGGAAGTAACTATTCGTTAGGAGTCGTGCTTGGCAACCACTTCCTTGCCCCGCTGATCGTTTCCACCCTCGCGGGCCAGCGCCGGCCGGTGGTGGTTACTGCCATGCCGGTGCACTTATGGAGACGTTTAAAGCGTGGTTACAATCAAAGCGAAGCGCTGGCCCGCGGCGCACTTCGAGGTGCTCGAGAGGCTGGGATTGATGTGCGTTTTGAAGAACTTCTGACGAAGACTGCCCATCGTAAAAGCCAAATTCATTTTGATCCTTTTCAACGCTGGAACAATACTAAAGGAGCGCTTCGAACGACCAAAAAAAAGCGCGTCCCGAAGGACGCGCTTATCTTTATCATTGACGATACTGTTACAACAGGATCGTCTTTATTACGAGCGGCAGAGGCGGTACTTCACGACTATCCAAAGGCAGAAATACACTTACTTGCGCTCGCCCAAGAGCTCTAATGACGGACAACCACCGTTTTCTGCAATAATCCTTTTGGCGTTTCTATCTCGATGACATAGGTGCCGCTCGCAGCCGCACTTAAATCATACGTTTTTTCAAAACCACCAGCTTGCGCATCAAAAGTATCTGTACTAATCACTTGACCTAAATAGTTAACGATACGAACAGCTACTGGAGCAGCCTGATCAAGTGAGCCATTAATAGAAATTAAACCCTGAGTTGGATTCGGGTATACTACTAAAGCGCTTAGATCTGAATGCTCTTCGAGGCCAATACCTTGAATGGATACAAAGATTTGCTGGCTCGTGGTATCACAGTCACCATAAAGTTTTAATACCGCAGTATACTGGCCATTGGCAGAATAGGTATGCGTTTGCGAAGCACCCGTACCTGAACCGTTGGTTCCGTCACCAAAATTGATGAAATAAGACGTGTAGCCCGAGGCACCTGCCCAAGTAAAGGTAATGTCTGCAAATGTCGTACTGATCGAATCAACATTATAGTTCGGGTTACCCACATTAATGGCAGAGCAACTGTCAGTAGTAAACTGATAGTTCATGCGTAACGATGTATCACCAGCGGCACACACCTCAGCAACATCAAAGTTGTATGTGGTGACAGGCTGAAGCCCTGTCATCGAGGCCAGAGCAGAAATAGACGTTCCCATCTTTGTGTTGGTAGATCCTAATGCAGTGTAATGGTATACGAAAGAACCCGTACCTCCTGTCCATGAAATATCAGCAAAAGTACTTCCCATGTTCGCTACGCCTAGGCTAGAAGGTGTCGGACATGAAGGAGTAACACAATTTGACATTACCGTATCCACAGCTCCAACACTGAAGCTACCCGCAGAAACACTAACGTTTTGTGAACCTGAAGCATTCGAAAGCGTATAATAGACCTCTGACGGATACGAACCTTGAGCGCCGTTTACTACAGCGATTTCAGTACCCGCACAGATATCTATATCAACAATCAAACTATCACCAGTAGTAAAGGCTGAACCAAACGTTTCTCCATAAACGCCGTTGTAATAAAGATCAACAGTAGCACCGTTCCATCCATCTCCGTAAGTATCATACATACTCATCGTATACGAACACAAATCTGTTGAATCACAACTGTTCGTACAAAATGGGATAGGTCCGAGTGTATCTGAGGTGCCATTGCCACCACAATCGGCGATGAGAATGATATCGTAGCAGGTATTCGAGGAAAGTCCTGTTAAAGTAAAGCTGGAGTTGGTGGTTGAATCCATTGAGGAAACCATAGATCCCGTTGCTTGAACGAAGCCTTGTGGACCCCACTCATAAATAAATGTACCCGTATTTCCGTTCGGATCGAAGGAGAAATAAGCATCATTTTTGCCCGCTGTATAAATCAAATCCTTTGGGTTTGGACAGAGTGTGTTACAATTCGCTTGGAAAGCCGCCATTTGCGTACCCAAAGTAGTAGAGAAGCTGTTGGTATAGGTTGCAATCGTAGCACCCCCACTTACAACATTTAAACCTATTTCACTCGGGTAGCTTCCCGCATCGCTTACTTCAATAGTATACGAACCGCCAGTACAAACACCGATAGTTTCGGTGTAGCTCGACCCAGTGAGGAAACCTGTACCGAGCTCAAACTCAACACCGCCCTGTGCATTGATCACTTCAACTAAGGCGCCATTCCATCCGTCGCCGTACGAATCTGTCAATTCAATCGTAAACGTACACATGTTCGCCGGAGAACAAGTCATAGTTTTGAAAGTCGCAGGGCCAAATCCTGCAGAAACCGAACTGTCTGCACACATTTGCACCACATAAACATCATAGGTTGTGTTACTATCTAAACCTGTTAGCCACGCCGGTGATCCGCTTACTGCAACTGAAGTTCCAGTTCCTTGCACAAAGCCAGGAGGGCCGTATTCTAAATACGTCTGAATACCGCTGGATGTGTACGATATTTGGGCGCTGTCTTGCAATACCGTGCCTACAGAAATGGCAGATGGAGGTAAACAATCCTGCGCGTTAGTAATGGTAATGTCTTCTATGAAGACCGCGCTATAGGTAGTTGAGTCACTACTTACAATGGCAATGTGATCATCGGTCATGTTGTAGCCTGTAGAAGCGTCAAAGTATATAGTGAATTGATTCCAGTTTCCGCCGTTCGGCACGAAAACGGTATCCATGATGTCCAGCGAACTCAGCGACGATGTGTTGCTTACTGTACCTATGTATAGTGCGTTACCACCCGACCATGATGTGTTCGCAGCATAGAATTCCATTTGCTTGGTACCGCTATCTAACCCAATAATAGCTGGACTAACAAGCGCTTCATAGTCAGCATCGAAACTGTTGTAGAGGTAGTAATAGTTGGTCCCACTCCTAGCGCTCACGCTCCATGTTGCGTCGTCAATGTAACCGTAACCGGCTGCACCTTGCTCTTCTAAATAATACCAACACGAAGGGGCGTTTGGATTGCTGAATCCGCCTGTAGAATCATTGTCAAATCCTTCATATACTGGTGTGCTTAACGCTGTACAAAGTGTTTTCACCATGTATGGGCCAACGGTTTGGCTGTATCCGTTACCGGCTGCACTACAGTTGGTTTCTATAAAAAATTCATACGTAGTATTTGGCGATAAACCGCTCACGGTTACGAAAGTATCTGCTACTGAAACGGACGTAGGAACATTGCTTGATCCAGCGATACCGTAATCTACTGTAAAGAGCGTATCTGCGCTTGTCCAGCTTAATGTCGCTGTAGTGTCCGAAGCGTTTAAACTTGCAAATACGGGAGCCGGACATGCCGGTGGAGCAGTGATGGTGGTCGTATAATCGTGTACTTCGCCGTAAGTGAAGCTCGAGCAACTCTGAGCAGCGGTGATTGCTGCGGAGTAGTTTGAACGCACACGTAAGCGGTACGAACCTAAACTCACCGTTGACGGTATAGTAATGGACCCGGTAGTAGTGCTCCAAGCGTTCGTTGGGCTTGACCAGAGGTGTTCGCCACTGTCGTCAAAATCACCATCGTCATTGAAGTCAATCCAAACTGCAAAGTATTGCGTAAAATAATTAGAGGTGAAAGAAATCGCAGTAGGCGCTGTCTGTTGAATAAATACAGTGTCCGAGGTCTGCACATTGTAGAAGCTTGATGTACATCCGGTCCCAGTGTCTTGAAAAGAACCTATGTATACATCATCAATATCATCTCCAACGTTACAACCTGTGGTGTACGACGGAGTGCAGTAGGTTTGTGCTTGTAAGCCCAATGCTGCAGAACTAAAAAGGATAGAGAGTAAAAGTTTTTTCACAGCCGTGAAGTTTAAATTAACAGGTGAAATTTAATCAATTTCTCTTTGTGCCCTGAGTTTTATGGGGTTTAAAAGTGGAATGTTGAGAATAACTGATTCAAAGCAACGTTTTAATGAGGGTGGTTTGGCTGGAATTGGCCAATTTTGTTTGCTATGAGACTATTAATCTACTTTCTGGCTGTATTCATCCTGCTCGCGGGATGTGCTGTGCAGAGTAAGCCGCAAGGTGGACCTCGCGATGAAACACCGCCTAGTATGGTTTCGCAATCGCCTGAACAGGGCGCATTGCACTTCAACGGCTCTGAAGCGACAGTTGTTTTTGACGAATACATACAGGCCCGTGACCTTCGCAATACTATGGTTGCAACTCCGCCTTTGGAGGGGCTTGAAGCAGAAATTAAAGGTAAACGACTCTTAGTGCGCTGGGATGAACAAGAGTTGCGCGAGCAGACGACTTACCGCCTCACTTTTGGAGATGCCATTGGTGATTTAAATGAAAACAATGCATACTCTAATTTAGAAGTGGTTTGGAGCACCGGGGATTATGTGGACAGTTTACAACTGAATCTCAGCATTACTTCTCAGTCTAAAGTAGCCTATGAATCACTAAAGGTTTGGCTTGTCGACTCGTATACAGACAGCGTTACTTCGCCTTTATTTAGCTTAATTCCGACAAAGGAAGGCCATGTTTCATTTAACTACATGCCGTTGGACTCTTTTGATGTACTGGTTTTTGAAGATCTCAATTTCGATGGAAAATGGAGCGCTCAAAACGAGCCGTTCGGATTTCGTAAAAATCTTTACTCAAGCACAGATACGGCGGTCTTTGACCTTCCCTACTACAACTCCGTTTTCGAATCTCCTGCGCAGGACACTACTCATTTTAACGACTCCATAATTACTGTACTCGATACGGCAAAACCGGAAAACTTAGGTCGATTAACGCTTATCGTCCCGTCTGTAGATACGACTGTTTTAGCTTGGCTTACGCACGAAAGTGGCTATGTACAATCGTTTGCATTTGATCCCGGGCGTGGCGTATCAGACACCACCGTTATCGTACTGGGAAATCAATTGCCAGGAAAATACACCTTAAGCGGTTTTGCTGATATCAATGGTGATTCGGTTTGGACACCTGCTTCATGGTACACTACGGAAACTGCCGAACCCATTCTTAAGGAACAATCCTTCGAGCTCAAGGCCAATTGGGACCTCGAACAATCCCTATCGCTATAATGGTTCGTTTACCTAAGATTTTGGTAATCTTCGCCTGCTGCCTTTGGGTAGTTTCTGCACAATCGCAGTCCTACATTTCGAGACTATGGAACACTAAAAAATATGATGCCATCACTGAATATTCGGTGAAAGGAGCGACGCTTAGTGGGCAGGATAATGCATTCATAGGACGGGCATTTATGGCTTTAGATCCGCCTCAACCGATGCGGGCATTGTCCCATTACGATCTTGCTATTGCCAAGCGCTGGCAGCGAGAAGATTTGTACTTCTTTCGTTCTGAAGCCAATTACGCAATTCAAAAATATGATGCCGCGCTGGCGGATCTCGAAGTATGTCTTCAGATGCGTCCAAATTACCAAAAGTATCTGCTCTCAAAAGCGGGGATAGCCTACGAAAAAGGCGACAAGGAATTGGCCTACAAGACGTATTACACGCTCAGTGAACTTTACGATAAACAGACCCCTTATTTCATGCTTGTGGTCATTAATATCGAGCGGGAACGCTACATTAAAGCACAAGAACAGATTGAAAACAACCTGCTTCGATTTGAGCGCGGTAAGGAGTTCTGGACGTTCACTTCAGAACAAGAAGTGGAACTAGAATGGCGCATTTTTAAAGATTACCCGAAAGCCTTGAAAGCGCAGGAGGCATTGCTCTCCTTCAAGCCAGATGACGCCCCCTACCTCATCAATAGATTATTGCTACTTAGAGTCACGCAAAACGATACACTAGCGGTAATCGCTGAAGAAGATTTTCAAAAGCGCTACAACAATAACAAAATCCCTTTAGAGTACTATAAAAAGGGCTCCTTCAAAGTAAACGAACGCTTCACAACGAATGGAGTTGTTGAGGATTTCAGATATTTCCGTCCTCGACTTTTCGATGGAAAAAAATACAGTCGATTCTTCGTGAGCGACAACGGTCGAGTAGTAGGTGAACACTGGGCCAGTCTTCAAATATCACCCATGGACAGCACACAAAAGCTCTGGCAATTCTACAATGGCGTAGCAACCCGGTACACCCAGGCTTCGGATACTTCTTACGTGGGTTTTTCAAACCTATTCGAATTACCGGACAGTGCATTTACCATGCGACCCTCCGGAGAAATCCGCATGGGGATGGATACTTTAGAGCAGCACCTTCTGAACGATTCATTGCCGCGAGTGCAACTTCCTAAAGATACACTGCCCGCTGGTGGGGGAACTCCTCTAGTTCCGGTACGTCAGGATTCTAGCGGGGTTCGAGAAGCGCTTTAATATCTTCAATGATTCGTTCCGCTTCGTTGGTTCCATCGTAAAATCCGCGAATGCGTTTCTTTTCATCAACGAGTATGACGTTTTCTGTATGTATGAAATCGTGTTCATCGAAGCTGGTTCCAGGCTCCATAACCGCAAAATACTCGCGGCGCGCCATGCGGTAGAGTTCTTCCTTTTCACCGGTTAATAAATGCCATTTTCCCTTTATGGCACCCACACGCTCGCTGTAGGCGCGCATGACTTCAACAGTATCAATTTCCGGCATGACTGTGTGACTCACGAGATGCACTCGCGGATCGTCTTTAAAAACTTCCTGCACTTGCTGAAAGGTTTTTCCCATATCAATACAAATAGTAGGACAAGTGGTAAAGAAAAAATCGGCGACATAAATTTTGCCTTGAAGCAACGAAGAGTCTGCACGATTGCCCCATTGATCGACCAATTCAAAGTCGCCTATACGGTGGCCACGACCTTTGCGCTCTAAATCATCGTCCACCACTGCCGGGTTCAGGTCCGATGGGTTGTAGATCGGCAATACCCGCTTAGGTTGTAAAACCACATACGAAGCAATAGAACCTCCAACAAATACTACAAAGAGAACGGCGATTTTTAACCATTCTGACGGGCTGAGCTTTATCTTTATCATAGAATTCAAAAGTACATCACGGCATGAAGCTTTTCCACACCTT
>JAQWJX010000177.1:0-2688 GCA_029248145.1 Schleiferiaceae bacterium
GCACTTTGTGTTCCTTTACCTGCCCCCGGAGGGCCGAACAGGACTAGATTTAACATGGAAATAGCATTTAATTAGGGGCACGAAGATACCGCGCAAAGCGAGAAAATCGTAGTTTCGTAGCCGATTTGAGGATATTTCTCAAACCATCAACACACTGAAATACTGAACCATACCATGCGTACTCCATATTGTGTAATTATGGCCGGGGGAATTGGGAGCCGTTTTTGGCCCATGTCCACTGAAAAAACCCCCAAGCAATTCTTAGATTTCTTAGGTACCGGTGAGAGCTTGATGCAACAGACCTATAAACGAGTACGTCGCATTTTCGATGCAGAGAACATATTGGTGGTTACGCATGAGAATTATGCAGCGTTGACTCAGGAACACTTGCCAGAACTTCCAAAACACAATATCATACTGGAACCACTCCGCAGGAATACCGCCCCTTGTATCGCTTATGCCGCTTTAAAAATAAAAAAGCGCGACCCAAATGCGAATATGTTTATTACACCGGCAGATCACCTGATAACGGATGAAGAAGCTTTTGAAGCTACTGTTCGTAAAGGGCTAGAGAAAACGGAAGAATCCGATTGTTTTGTAACCATCGGTATTCAACCCCATAAACCGGAAACAGGCTACGGTTACATTCAATACAATGAAGCCGCAGGCGACGATCACGGGAGCTTTGCCGTAAAAGCTTTTACCGAAAAGCCAGATATAGAGCACGCTAAGAAATTTATAGAAAGTGGAGACTTCTTATGGAATGCGGGTATGTTTATTTGGAATATCGATGCATTGTCGAGTGGCCTAGACACGCATTTACCAGAGCTCATGGCAACTTTGGGAGAAACCTGGAATGATCTAGACACAGCCTATGAAAAGGCAAGCATCGAACGAATTTATGGCGAATGCGATAATATTTCTATTGACTACGGGCTAATGGAACGCGCGGACCAAGTCTGCGTAATTCCAGCTAAAATGGGATGGTCAGATTTAGGTAACTGGGGGGCCATATATGATTTGGGCACTAAAGACACTGCTGAGAATGTCGTCGTCGGAACACATGTTTTACTTCAAAATTGCACCTCTTGTCTAGTTGTGAATGCAACTAAAGATAAAGCGTTAGTGCTTACTGACCTGAACAACAAGATTGTAGTGCAAACGGAATCAACGACCTTAACTTTCCCACAAGGCAATGATCAAGCAATCAAGCAGATCGTCAAAGCCGTCAAGATAGAATTAGGCGAGGCGTTTGTATAAACACCAATGCCCTGAAGAGGTATGTCTAAATTTAAGGAAAACTAAATCTCAGCTATTACAGTTTCCCAACCATGGTTTCTGGACGAACCCACTCATCAAACTCTTCTGCTGTAAGGTAGCCTAGGTTTATGGCCTCCGTTTTCAATGTTGTACCGTTTTCGTGTGCCGTTTTCGCGATTTTCGCAGCCTTCTCATAGCCGATTTTTGTATTCAGCGCAGTGACCAACATCAACGAATTATTCAAATGATTCTCTATAGCCTTGTAGTTTGGTTCAATTCCTACAGCGCAATTGTTATTGAAACTTACACAAGCATCTCCTATAAGCTCAGCACTCTGAAGTACGTTGTAGGCCATGACCGGTTTAAAAACATTGAGTTCATAATGACCTTGAGCGCCTGAGATAGTAACAGCAGTGTGGTTACCCATGACCTGAGCACATACCATCGTGATTGCCTCAGCCTGTGTTGGGTTCACTTTGCCCGGCATAATGGATGACCCCGGCTCGTTTGCAGGAATAATCAGTTCCCCGATACCTGAACGCGGCCCCGAAGCCAACATACGAATGTCATTCGCAATCTTATTTAAGCTTACAGCTAACTGGTTCAGTGCACCATGAGTCTCAACTAAAGCATCGTGTGCCGCAAGAGCTTCAAACTTATTTTCAGCGGTACGGAACGGCATTCCGGTAAATTCTGCGATGTACTTTGCCACCGTTTCAGAGTAACCTTCAGGTGTGTTGATTCCTGTACCCACAGCTGTTCCACCCAATGCAATCTCACTCATGTGATCTAAGGTGCTGCGCAAGGCTTTGAGTCCATGATTTAATTGGCTTACGTAGCCGGAAAACTCTTGACCAACAGTAAGCGGCGTAGCATCCATGAGGTGCGTACGACCAATTTTTACCACATTCCAAAATTCTTTACTCTTCGCCTCAAGGGTATCACGTAAAAGCGTTACCGAGGGTATCGTATTTTCTACGACTTTCTTGTAAATCGCAATGTGCATTCCCGTTGGGAATGTATCGTTTGAACTTTGGCTCTTATTGACATCGTCGTTAGGATGAATGCCATTAATTCCTTCACCCAATGTGCCTCCAGCGATCACGTGTGCTCGGTTCGCTATGACTTCATTCGTATTCATGTTACTTTGGGTGCCCGATCCTGTTTGCCAGACGACCAAAGGAAACTGATCGTTGTGCTTACCTGCTAAGATTTCATCACAAACTGACGCGATAAGGTCGCGCTTCTCAGCAGGTAAAACGCCAGCGTCGCAGTTTGCATATGCAGCTGCCTTTTTTAAATACGCAAAACCTTCAATGATTTCGAGCGGCATGGTACCGGCAGGTCCAATCTTAAAGTTATTGCGTGAGCGCTCCGTTTGTGCACCCCAATACTTATCGGCCGGCACTTTTACTTCACCCATGGTGT
>JAQWJX010000186.1:0-2324 GCA_029248145.1 Schleiferiaceae bacterium
GCATAACCTCGTCATTAGCGTCGAAATCATCATGTTGTGTACTAACCACAATGGCTTCTATGCGTTCAGGTTTGTTGTCGTCGCTGTACTGAATAGTCACCTGACTTTTTGAATCCGGACGCAAATACGGAATCTCTACGCGACCTCTTCTGAAATCGGCTAGTTTCTGCAGTATACGGTGACTCAAATCGAGAGCCAAAGGCATATGATTTTCTGTTTCATTTGAGGCATAACCGAACATCATACCCTGGTCTCCAGCACCCTGATCTTCAGGATTACCGCGGTCTACGCCACGATTGATATCGTCGCTTTGGTCATGAATAGCGCTTAAAACGCCACAAGAGTCGGCTTCAAACATGTATTCACTTTTCGTGTAGCCAATTCTCCTGATTACGCCCCTTGTAATACTTTGAACATCTAAATACGCGTTAGATTTTACTTCGCCAGCTAAAACAACTTGACCAGTGGTTACGAGGGTTTCACAAGCTACTTTAGATTGCGGATCAAAGGCTAAAAAATTATCGATGATGGCATCTGAGATTTGATCTGCTACTTTGTCTGGGTGCCCTTCAGAGACACTTTCAGAAGTGAAGAAATAAGACATTGATTTGATTTTTAGGGTTATTGTCTTGAAAGAGATGAATTGCTTGCCCTAAGAATATGCCTGGTATTTTTAGCATTTTTTTCTGTGGTTGCAAGCAATCAAATTTTTCCACTGGGGCCAAAAGTAGAAAAGAATTTTTCATTGTGCATAAACCTGGACCTTTTTTGTGAATAATTCGTTGAATTTCAATTTTCCGCTTTAGTTTTGTACCGCTATCAAGAAAGACGGAGGGAATGGGCCCGGCGATGTCTTGGCAACCCGGAAGAGCCGGGTGCCACAACCCACCCAACTTAAGGGAATGATACGTATCGCAGATGCAGCGCCACCACCTTTCTTCATAGCACCAAACCAAACGTTAATGAAGATATCAGAAGCTGTAAAGCAAAAAATTTTAGTTTTGGACGGTGCCATGGGCACTATGATTCAGGCCTATAAGTTTGAGGAAGAGGATTACCGTGGTGAACGCTTCGCAAACTATCCACATTCGCTAAAGGGCAATAATGACCTATTGGTTCTCACGCAATCTGAGGCGATTGACGCTATTCATTTGGCCTATTTAGAGGCCGGTGCAGATATAGTCGAGACCAACACATTCAACGCGAATAGTATTTCTATGGAAGATTACCACATGAGTGATCTAGTCGTAGAGTTGAATGTTGCAGCGGTGGAAAGTGCACGTCGTGCCATACAGCAGTACCACGATAATGGCGGAACAGAGGCGAAATACATCGCAGGTTCAGTGGGTCCAACAAACAAAACGACCTCTCTAAGTCCTGATGTGAACAACCCAGGTTTTAGAGCCGTATCCTTTGACGATTTACGCGTTTGTTATTATGAGCAGTGCGAGGCGCTTGTGAGCGCTGGGGTGGATGCCTTATTGATTGAGACTGTATTCGATACATTGAATGCGAAGGCTGCTCTTTTTGCCGCTCAAGATGCCATAGAAGCGTCGGGTCGCGAAGTCGCGATCATGCTCAGCGGTACCATTACCGATGCCTCAGGCCGCACTTTAAGCGGTCAAACTACAGAAGCGTTCTTAATTTCAGTAGGGCATGCACCCTTATTAAGTATTGGATTGAATTGTGCATTGGGCGCAAAGCAGTTGATGCCTTATCTGCAGACGTTGAATACGAAAGCACCTTTTGCAGTTAGTGCGCATCCAAATGCGGGATTGCCTAATGCCTTCGGTGAATACGACGAAACTGCTGACCAAATGGCGGCTCAAATTAAAGAATACCTGGATTTAAGCCTGATTAATATTATTGGCGGTTGTTGTGGGACCTCGCCCGATCATATTGCTGCCATTGCTGAATTGGCTAAGAACTATAAACCCCGGACATATGTCGCTTAATCTTCCAGACCGTCCAATGCGTCTTTCGGGTCTAGAACCTTTAGTGATTACGCCGGATACCAATTTTGTAAATGTTGGAGAACGCACCAATGTAACGGGGTCTAAAAAATTCTTGCGCCTCATAAAGGAACGCAATTTTGATAAGGCCCTTGATGTTGCTCGCGATCAAGTAGAAGGGGGAGCACAGATCATTGATATCAACATGGACGAAGGTATGATTGATGGTGTAGAAGCCATGACGACATTCCTTAATCTGATCGCAGCAGAACCAGACATTGCGCGAGTGCCCATTATGATTGATAGTTCGAAGTGGGAAATCATCGAGGCGGGCTTAAAATGCGTGCAGGGTAAATGTGTGGTGAATTCCAT
>JAQWJX010000018.1:0-17995 GCA_029248145.1 Schleiferiaceae bacterium
GCTTTCTTCTTGTGAATGATGTTGCGCTTTGCCAAGCGATCAAGCATAGAAGTAACGCGTGGGAGCATTTCTGCAGCCTCCGTGGCGTCAGTAGATCCGCGAAGTTTGCGCACAGCGTTACGTGTCGTTTTGTGATAGTAACGATTGTGTGCAGCCTTTTTAGCTGTCTGACGAATTCTTTTTAAAGCAGACTTATGGTTTGCCATGTCTTTTATTCTTTAATAGTTGTGACCCCTAAGAGAATCGAACTCTTCTTTCCAGGATGAAAACCTGGCGTCCTAACCGATAGACGAAGGGGCCTATATTATTCTAGTACGCACCCCTATTTTGCTAGGGGAGTGCAAATGTAACAACGTTTTTTAAATTCGCAACACATTCAAACAAAAATTCCAAAATAATTTAGACCCAAACGTACCTCCTATTAATAGGCCTTAGCAAAGACTACACGCTGCTTGCTTGGTTTTCCCGTGAGCACACAAACCCCATCTTCCTCCTTAGCATCCAATGGAATACAACGTATGGTAGCCTTCGTTAATTCTTTAATCTTATTCTCCGTTTCAGTTGTTCCGTCCCAGTGCGCATAAACAAATCCTGGATTTCCTTTCATTAACGTCTCAAATTCTTCCCAAGAATTGGCTTCTTGAGAGTGCGCTTCTCTGAAGTCAAGCGCTTTTTGAAACAACGAACTTTGAATTTCATCCAACAACTCCGGTACCTTCGTCGACACCTCTGTTTGATCTACAAACTGCTTTGTCAACGTGTCTCGGCGCGCCAATTCCACACTACCCTTCTCAAGATCCTTAGGACCGATAGCAATACGCAATGGAATTCCTTGGAGCTCGTATTGGTTAAATTTCCAGCCCGGCTTATGGGTATCACGGTTGTCGTATTTTACAGTAACACCCTGAGCACGCAACTGCCCCATTAAGTCTTCAGCCACTTCACTAATGGCATCCAATTGCTCTTGACCTTTATATATCGGAACGATGACTACCTGGTAAGGAGCTAATTTTGGCGGTAAAACCAATCCATTATCGTCGCTATGCGTCATAATAAGGGCGCCCATCAATCGCGTACTCACGCCCCATGAAGTTGCCCAAACGTATTCTTGTTTGCCTTCTTTATTCTGAAATTTCACCTCAAATGCTTTGGCAAAATTTTGACCTAAAAAATGAGATGTACCTGCCTGCAGTGCCTTACCATCCTGCATCAATGCTTCGATACAGTAGGTCTCGAGTGCGCCTGCAAAACGTTCACCTTCGGTTTTCAAACCGCGTAAAACTGGAATAGCCATTACGTCTTGCACAAAATCTGTGTAAACATCAAGCATGGTTTCTGCCTCTGCGATCGCCTCTTGTTTTGTGGCATGTGCGGTATGGCCCTCTTGCCATAAAAACTCTGCCGTTCTTAAGAATAAGCGTGTACGCATTTCCCAACGCACCACATTCGCCCATTGATTCACAAGTATCGGCAAATCACGGTAGCTCTGGATCCAATCCTTGTAGGTATCCCAGATAATGGTCTCAGAGGTTGGACGAACAATCAACTCTTCTTCTAATTTTGCAGAAGGATCCACCACAACACCTCCACCATTGGGGTCGTCCATTAAACGGTAGTGTGTGACCACCGCACATTCCTTAGCGAATCCATCCACGTGCGATGCCTCTTTCGAAAAGTAAGATTTCGGGATGAATAGCGGGAAATAGGCATTCATGTGGCCAGTTTCCTTAAATCGTCTATCGAGATCCGCTTGAATACGTTCCCAGATCGCAAACCCGTATGGCTTAATAACCATGGAGCCGCGTACTCCTGAATTTTGAGCCAAATCTGCTTTGACCACTAACTCATTGTACCATTTCGAATAATCTGCCTCGCGGGTTGTGAGATGTTTTGCCATGTAATTGATCTTGGTATAACTTTTGTACCTTGTATTTGTGAACGCAAATCTACAGAAGTTATGAAGAAGCCCATACTACTACTATTCATTTCTTCCCTCATGTTATCATCATGCGGGAGTTCTGTGAGTTTGACTGAGAATTATTACGAGGACGAGAACTACTATAATCCTACGTTGCCAGCACCTCGTTTTGCCAACGCAAAAGCA
This sequence comes from Schleiferiaceae bacterium, assembly GCA_029248145.1. Lineage (GTDB taxonomy): Bacteria > Bacteroidota > Bacteroidia > Flavobacteriales > Schleiferiaceae > UBA10364. The sequence goes on from JAQWJX010000018.1 coordinate 2,105, forward strand.
ATGGGCAGCATGGACAATGAACCCTACATGGATGAAGATTTCGCGCTCATCTGGGAGGGAGAACAACCCTTCGTTTCGGCACCGCTTCAGGGCAGCAATAATAATTGGTGGAATAACGGCAGAAGCTACTGGACGCCAGGTTTCGGAACCTTTTACTACCCGCGATGGAACAACGGCATAGGATTTAACTCCTGGAACTCAATGGGCGGTCATCAGTACGGCTACAATGGGATTGGTTACGATCCATACGGTTGGAACAACGGCATGGGTATGGGCGGATTTGCACCTTATAACTTTGGCCCAGCTGGATGGAATAATGGCTGGACAATGGGCTATAATCCCTACGGATATTATCCATACAATTATGGATACAATGCATGGAACGGGGTAACTAATTTTGGAAACACGACAGCATCTTCTTCGAACGAATCTACCCGAACAGGTATTAATTATGGAGGCCGACGTCCTAACAAATACCGCAGAAGCGGAGGACAAGGCAGCGCGAATGGCCGAACGGACTACTACTCGAACGACTGGAGAAATCATGAAATTCAAGAAACAGGAACTTCGCCTGTTTCCACTTCTCGCGGCTGGGCGCAGCCTCTCGTTGAAACGGCACAAAAATCTTTGCGTAATTCTACGGCCACGAGCCCTCGCGGCAACAGCCGACCTAGCGAAGCGGTAAAACCAACGCGCACCGTTCGTAACGAAATGAATTATTCACAACCGAATACTAGATCAAACTTTGAGCGGAGTGGAAGTTACCGAAGCAACAGTGCACCTGCATCACGAGGTTCTAACTCTTACACACCATCTGCTCCTACGCGAAGCGGCTCTACCTCTAACTCTAGCGGTTCAAGGAGACGATGAAAAAAACTCGAGTACTGGCAGTGCTTTTTTTGATTTGGGTTGAAGGAAGTGGACAAAGTGTTGACTATGTCGCTGAACTCAACCAACCCGTACTGTGGGGTGATGCTCGTTACAACGGTCTCTCTGGTGCAATGACAGCAATGAGTGGATCCTTTACGGCGCTTGCCGAAAATCCAGCTGGCGCTGGCCTTTACCGCCAGGCTGCCTTTGGAAGCGATCTTTCTATCTACAGTACCACTACATTCAAAAACAGTAATCAATTCCCAACCGGAAATGCATTCACCTTGAACCTAGCCAACCTAGGATATATTGGCACGGAACCTGAAACTGGGTGGAATGTATTCTTTACCTATAATTCAGACGACTTATTCCGTCAAAATTTAAACTACACGCAGAATGGTGGCGGAAGCATTCAACAGCAATGGTTAGAAAACAGCAACTATTACGTTCCTGATGATTTACCTTTTGTAGGACCGTATGAAGATATGTTGTACCAGAGCTATGCATCGGACCGCAACGACACCACAGGTGAATATTACAGCACCGCCAATCTAAACAATACAGATTTCGTTCACGACCTTCACCGAACAGGCATGAAAAATCAATGGACTTTAGGTTTTGGGGCGGCGGCAAACAAACAACTTTATTACGGTGCCTCCGTCAAAATTGTGCATTCGTATGAAAAAGTAACAGTAGCACACGAAGAGAATTATACCGAAACAACGGACCTCACTTCTTTCGATGTTTTGGACTATTGGGACAATAGCGGAATGGGAATTTCAGCAAATGCAGGAATTCTTTACCGTCCTACTCAAGCACTCCGCTTTGGCCTGGCCGTCGACCTTCCTCAAGTCTATAGTTTTACTCAAAATTGGGATACCGAAATGATTGCGAAACGTTCTTCTGTGAGCCAAATCATTTCCAAAGCAGAAGGATATGGATTACTCTACCAATGGAGCATGATGACTGCCCCAAAAATTAAGTCAGGGCTCACATTGGTCGGTGGCCGATTAGGTCTAATCACTCTCAGTCACACTTTCATACCGCACAGGTTTGCTGCAGCTTTGAGTAAAGAAGAGCGTTTTCTAAACTCCGTCATAAATAACGAATTGGACGACCAGCACACTTTAGCCGTTGGTACTGAGTTGCGCTTAGGCCCCGTAACCTTGCGCGCTGGAAGTGGCTACACAAACGCCTTTCAAGCCGGTCGTGACGCACGGTGGCGGCGCAGTTTAGGCATCTCCCTACAAAGCGAAGGCAACACCTTCTTTATGAGCTGGAGCCAATTCCGCCAATCCACTCAATATTTCCCATTCAGCGCGGCCTACACCGAGGCTCTAGCTATAACAACGCAGCGCTCGATACTTTCCAGTGGTTCCACCTGGAAATTCTGAGGCATTTTACATCTTTTAACGTAATTTGCAGAGACCACACCTAATGTGGCCAAATTCATTTAAATACATCATCGAATGAGCTATTCATTTCGTTATTTCACGTCAGCAGTAGTCTTTTTATTTGCAATTCTATTCACGCTGCCTGCACATGCGCAGCGCAAAAGCAAGGAAGATCAGCCTTTATGGGCGAAAACGAGCCTGAGCGCATTTAAATTTCGCAATGTTGGACCAGCGACCACCTCTGGGCGAATCGCGGATTTAGCGGTAGACGCTCAAAACCCGGGGACGATGTACCTAGCATTGGCTTCCTCAGGCGTATGGAAAACAACAAACAACGGAACCACTTTCGAGCCCATTTTCGATAACCAGGGTAGTTACAGCACTGGATGTATAGCCATCGACCCAAACAATTCTAATGTGATCTGGGTCGGAACTGGTGAGAATAACAACCAGCGTTCAGTCGCTTACGGCGATGGACTTTATGTCAGTCGTGATGCAGGTAAAAGCTGGACTAAAAGTGGTTTAGAATCTAGCGAACACATCGGAATGATCGCTATCGACCCAACCGATGGAAATCACATTTATACAGCAGCTTATGGGCCCCTTTGGTCTTCTGGCGGAGAACGGGGTATTTATGAATCACAAAATGGTGGTCAAACTTGGACACGCATTTTATTTGTAGACGAACATACTGGTTTCAACGAAATACACATAGATCCGCGTGATCCGCAAACACTTTATGCTACAGCACACCAGCGCAGAAGACACGTTTACACGCACCTCAGCGGTGGGCCGAACAGTGCGATGTACAAAAGCACTGACGGAGGGGCCCATTGGAACAAAGTAAGTAATGGATTCCCGGGAGGCGATGTCGGAAGAATTGGCATGGACATTTCGCCTGCAAATCCAGATGTACTTTATGCCACAGTTGAAGGTCACGGAACCTTTGCCTCTAGCGATCGCGGTGAAAGCTGGACCAAGCGTTCTGGGCATGAAACATCGGGTAACTACTACGTTGAGTTTGTTTGTCACCCGACCGATGTAAACACCGTTTACAGCATGGATACGTATGCACATGTTAGTACTGATGGCGGCAAGACCTTCAATAACATACCAAAACGCTTCAAGCACGTGGATAACCACTGCCTGTGGATTGATCCAGCAAACACTGACCACATGTACATTGGCACCGATGGTGGACTTTATGAAACTTGGGACGGTATGTCGAGCTGGAATTGGAAAGCGAACTTACCGACGATTCAATTTTATCGCGTGGCTGTAGATAATGATTGGCCTTTTTACAACATCTACGGAGGAACTCAAGACAATAATAGTTTGGGAGGCCCATCGCAAACGATCAACCAACGAGGCATTATCAATAGTGACTGGTTCGTTACCAACGGTGGCGATGGATTTGAAAGCGCTACGGATCCTGACGATGGAAATATCGTTTATGCTCAAGCGCAGTATGGCTGGTTGGTTCGCTTTAATAAACAGACCGGTGAGAAAACGCCTATTCAGCCGCAACCGCGTTACAAGGAAGCACCGTACCGCTGGAATTGGGATGCACCGCTGGTTGCGAGTAAACATCAGAAAAAAACCTTGTACTTCGCGGCGAATAAAGTGTTCAAAAGCACCGATAGGGGCGATAGCTGGACGACTATAAGCGGTGATCTCAGTAGACAATTGGACCGCAATACATTGCCCATCATGGAACGCTACTGGGGACCAGAAGCCATTGCGTTACACAAAAGCACTTCCATTTACGGTAACATTGTGACACTCCGTGAAAGCCCTATAGACGCGGAGCACCTTTGGGTAGGAACGGACGACGGACTCGTTTGGAAATCTGAAGACGATGGAAAAAGCTGGAGTAGCATAAAAACAATCACAGGCTTACCAAAAACGCAAGTTGGATCGCTGAATTTACCATTAGTTTATGTTCAGGACCTCATGCCTTCACAACACGACAAAAAAGTGATTTATGCAGCGTTTAACAATCATAAAAATGGTGATTTCAAACCCTACCTTTTCAAGAGTACAGACGGCGGAAAAAGCTGGGACGACATTGCAAAAGATTTGCCGGAGCGCGGCAGCGTGTACAGCATCGCTGAAGACCATATCAACCCGAACTTACTATTCGTAGGAACGGAATTCGGTGTATTCTTCACTCTAGATGGCGGTACTAATTGGGCGGCACTCAAAAGCGGACTGCCCACAATCGCAGTGCGCGATATTGCGATACAAGAGCGTGAAAACGATTTGGTTCTAGGGACCTTCGGACGTGGTTTTTACGTTTTGGACAACTACAGTCCACTTCGTGAGCTCGAATATATACTTGAACAAGAATCAGCGTTCTTTACAACGAAACCAGGTCTTTTATTCCGTCGCGCCAGTATTGGAGGCACGGCCTACAAAGGCGCGCAACTGTACAAGGCAAAAAACCCTGAAGTTGGAACAACTTTCGAATGGTATTTAGCAGAAGGAGCTAGTCGCGTTAAAAACGGTCGGTCAGAAGCAAATGAGGAATTGCCACACTACCCGAGTTTAGAGCAGTTACAGCAAGAAGATTGGGAAGAGAAACCCTATTTAATTTTTGAAGTCTCGGATTCGTTAGGCAACCCCGTTACCCGATTTACAAAAGCGGACAGCAAAGGTATTTCCCGCCACACTTGGGACGGCCGCATGAGCAGTAAAGCTTCGATCCGCACAAATGGCGAACCTATTACTGAAGCCTATGGTACTACATTCGTTCTGCCAGGAACGTATTATATGAGTCTTAGCAGATCTACGAACGGAACGCTGGAAACTTTAGTGTCTAGGCACGAATTCAAGGTGAATCACTTGTATAATTACGAAGGCATAGACATGGAGTTCAATCAAAGTGTAGATGCACTCATGGCACGTTCGAACCAGGTAAACTCAATGTATTCAGAGCTTACAGAGGTGCTGAATAAATTACGAGCTGGACTGAGAAACACGCCGGGTGCAAGTCTTGAGGATTTATCAGCAGCCCGTTCCATTGATGTAGAGTTAAAGGAGCTTGGTGTTTTGTTGAATGGCAATTCCACCCGAAAGAAGCGCGAGTTTGAGACAGCAAGTTCACTTGGAGACGTTACCGGATTGTTGGCTTGGGGAGCGTACAATCACCGCGGGGCTCCTACAGGCACCATGCGCGCTATGAAAGAAGATGCTGAAGCAATGATTGCTGATGCTATTGCCTCGTTAGAAAAGATTACTAACGAATTGGACCAACTAGAGACCAAAGCACGTGAACAAGGGGTCCCTTTTTGGGATTAATAGTTTGTACCTTTGCCGCCCTTAAAAGCATAGACTAAAAGAATGTCTGATACTATTAACCAACTTCTCGCTGATGAAATCGGCGACGCACACGAGAGCTTCACAGCAGTAACACCGCTGCGCGAGGACGCTTTTGACCTTTCTAATGAAGAGAAAATCGCAACCATTGCGGAGCATGTCAAAGGCATTCTAACGACTCTTGGTATGGACCTGGAAGACGACAGTTTAAAAGGCACACCCATGCGTGTGGCAAAACTCTATGTCAATGAAGCATTCGGAGGACTCGATCCTTCGCGGAAGCCAGGAATGAGCACATTCGACAACTCCTACCGCTACAATGAAATGCTGGTGGAAAAGAACATCGTCGTCTATTCTACTTGTGAACACCACCTTTTACCTATTGTAGGTCGTGCACATGTAGCCTACATTTCTAAGGGAAAAGTAGTTGGCTTGAGTAAAATGAACAGAATTGTAGACTACTACGCGAAACGTCCACAAGTTCAGGAGCGTCTTACCCGTCAAGTAGTTCAAGCCTTGCAAGAAACCTTAGGTACTGACGATGTCGCTTGTGTGATCGACGCGAAACACCTTTGCGTAAATTCCCGTGGTATTAGAGATATAGAAAGCTCAACTGTAACTGCCGAATTCGGTGGTGCCTTTAAAGACGAGGCGAAGAAGAGAGAATTTTTAGATTACATCAACCTTTCAACCGATTTCGGCGCCTAGTGAAACCATTGTACACTTCTTACCCTTTGCGTATTGAGAATAGCCTTACTGGTAAAAAAGAGGCTTTTGTCCCCGTTCACGAGGGTAATGTAGGTATGTATGTATGTGGCCCAACAGTCTACAGCGACGTGCACTTAGGGAATGCACGAACATTCACATCGTTCGATATGATCTTCCGTTATCTCAAGCATATCGGCTATAAAGTGCGCTACGTTCGAAACATTACGGATGCAGGGCATTTGGAAAACGACGCTGACGCTGGTGAGGATAAAATTTCTAAAAAAGCGCGTTTAGAGCAACTAGAACCCATGGAGATTGTGCAGCGTTACACCGTTGACTTTCATAAAGTCATGGATGCACTCAACGCCTTCCCTCCTTCTATTGAACCTACCGCTACCGGACATATTTCCGAACAGATTGAAATGGTTCAAACCATTCTAGACAAAGGCTGGGCGTACGAAAGTAACGGCTCAGTGTACTTCGATGTGACTGCCTACAATGCAAATGGAGGCGATTACGGCATACTTTCAGGGCGTAAAATGGACGAACTACAAGCTGGTACTCGTGCTTTAGATGGTCAAGAAGAAAAACGCAACCCTGCGGATTTTGCACTTTGGAAGAAAGCCTCACCGACACACATCATGCGTTGGCCTTCACCTTGGAGTATCGGGTTTCCCGGCTGGCACTTAGAGTGTTCGGCTATGAGTACAAAATATTTAGGAGAGACTTTTGATATCCATGGCGGAGGAATGGATTTGAAGTTTCCCCACCACGAATGTGAAATTGCACAGAATAGTGCTTGCTCAGGGCACAAAGGTGCGCGGTATTGGATGCATGCGAATATGTTGACGCTTAATGGAAAGCGCATGAGTAAAAGTACCGGAAACACCATTTTACCGAGAGAATTATTCGCCGGTGACAGTCCACTTTTAGATAAGGGATTTAGCCCGTCTGTAGTACGATTTTTCATGATGCAAGCGCATTACAGCAGTGTATTGGATTTCAGTAATGATGCATTGCTTGCGGCAGAAAAAGGGCACGACAGGTTACTTAGTGCGCTAGAAAAATTGGACACCTTAGAGCCGTCGAAGGAATCCAGCATTGCACTTCAAGCTTGGGTAGACAAATGTTACCAGGCGATGAGCGATAATTTTAACACGCCTATTCTTATTGCGCATCTGTTCGAAGCAATCAAATGGATCAGTACAGCGGAAGGCAGTATCGGACTTAACGCTGGCGAATTGGACACTTTTAAAGCCACTTTAAATGCATTCGCCTTTGAGCTCTTAGGTCTACGTTCAAAGTCGGTAGATTTCGCAGATGCACATAAAGAAGCACTTGATAAAGCGATGTCATTGGTGATTGAACTAAGAGCACAAGCCCGGTTAAATAAGGATTGGGGAACGGCAGATATTATCCGAGACCAATTGCACGATGCTGGTATCCAGCTTAAGGATGGCGCAGACGGCACCAGCTATAGCCTGTAAGCGGTGAAGACCATGAAGGATCTCGTTTTTAAACTACTCACTTCGCCCTTGCTTGCATCGATCTGGTTGTACAGGAAGGTCTTCTCAAGATTGCTCGGTCCCTCTTGTCGCTATCAACCTACCTGCAGCGTATATGCTGCTGAAGCAGTTAAAATTCACGGTCCATTTAAAGGGTTTCTGATGAGCGTAAAAAGAATTGGCAGTTGTCACCCTTGGGGCGGACATGGCTGGGATCCTGTGCCGGGAAGTGCACTCGAAAAAGAATTGAAGGACAAAAACATACTCTAATCTCATTCAAAAAAAATGAAAAAACTAGTTCTATTCTCAGCGGCGCTTGCATTTTTCGCTTGTCACTCCAGCTCTGAATCGACAGATGGGGCCAGCGGCGCGACTTGGGAGAGCAAAATCAGTTACGACGACGAAATTCATCTTGAAGGCATTCGTCAACTGACTAATGGTGGCGATAATGCAGAAGCCTACTTCAGTTTTGATGGAACCATGCTCACCTTCCAAAGCAATGCAGAAAAGTGGGGAAATCAATGCGATCAGATTTATACTTTTGACTGGAATAAAGATACCATCTGGGATAAAGAGCCTCAGCTCATTTCGAATGATCTAGGCCGTACGACTTGTGCCTACTTTATGCCTGGCGACTCTACCATTCTTTACGCCAGTACCTTCAGAGGCGACACTGCATGTCCAGCCGTGCCGGAACGCGGTGAAAGCGGCGCCTATGTATGGCCCATCTATGCCGATTTTGACATTTACGTAAGCGACCTCAATGGACATATTGTAGACACCTTGATTTCAGGTCCAGGTTATGATGCAGAAGCTACGGTGAGTCCAGACGGGACTAAAATTGTATTTACATCCGACCGCAGTGGTGATTTAGAGCTGTACACTTGTGATATCGACGGCTCAAACATCGCACAGGTTACGACGGGCTTAGGCTACGATGGCGGGGCTTTTTTCAGTCCGGACAGTAAGAAATTAGTCTTCAGAAGTTCACGTCCGCAGACCGAAGAAGAGGTGACAAAGTACAAAGACTTACTTGCACAAGGTATGGTCGAGCCGACGCACATGGAGATTTACACTTGCAATGTGGACGGTTCAGAATTGACCCAAGTTACCCAGCTAGGAAATGCGAACTGGGCCCCATTCTATCACCCGAGTGGTACGAAAATTATATTTTCAACAAACCACCACAGTGAGCGTGGCTATCCTTTCAACCTCTTTATGATCAATGCCGACGGCACCGGTCTAGAACAGGTTACCTACGACGGCGTTTTTGACGCATTCCCAATGTTCTCGCCGGACGGTAGTAAATTAGTCTTCGCTTCAAATAGAAACAACGGCGGGTCGCGAGCCACGAATCTATTTATTGTAGACTGGAAAGAATAATAGTATGCTTTTGACCATTCTCTGGGACTTTCCCAACCACATCCCCATCGCCGGTTTTCAGCTCCGGTACTATTCTTTGATGTTTATCATCAGTTTCGTTCTGGGCCAATACGGGATGCAATATGTTTTTAAAAGAGAAAACGTCAATCCCAAACTCATGGACAGCCTGATTTACTGGATGGTCGGCGCAACGATTGTTGGCGCTCGTCTGGGCCACGTTATTTTTTACGACTGGGGCTATTACAAAGACCACTTAGAAGAAATTCTGATGGTTTGGAAGGGCGGTCTCGCCTCCCACGGAGCCGCCATTGCCATTGTAGCGGCCATGTTCTACTGGAGTAAGAAATTGGCGAAAAGACACCCCCTGTGGACCTTAGATCGAATCGTTATCGTTGTGGCGTTAGCAGCCGGATTTATTCGAATGGGTAATTGGTTCAACTCAGAAATCTATGGCGCTCCTGCCAACAGCACTTTTGAAACGGTATTCGTAGAGCACGGTCGCAACACTTTGATGCGCGGATACGGAGGTACCCTAAAATCTGTAAATTTTGAGGAGACGGACCAATTCATACACACGGATTCAATAACCTACCCAGTACTCAAAACTACACTATCCTTTGTGCGTCTTAACGACGTCCAGACGGAACAATATGCTACAGACTTTTTACCGCGTATTTTGAATACTCAGGATCCCGACAATCAAAACCTTTTAGTTCAAGGCATCCCAGAGGTAACAGTATATGAAGATGAAAATGGCTGGCACGCAGAAACACAAGTGATTGGTGTACCACGCTATCCGACACAGTTGTTCGAAGCAGCGGGTTACTGGCTCTTTTTTATTATGCTTGTTTTACTTTACCTCAAAACTTCAGTTGGAGAAAAGCGCGGATTTCTTTTCGGACTTTTTCTGGTGCTTGTTTTTGGCTTCCGGTTTTTCATCGAAAACTTCAAAGAAGTGCAAGTAGGTTTCGAGCAAGGCATGCAGTTTAATATGGGTCAGTGGCTAAGTATACCGCTGGTTGCAATTGGACTTTTATTTATGGCGCTGAGCAAGCGCAACAAATCATCATTATAATGAATGCATTCAGAAAATACGCAGTTTGGATTGTGGGCCTAGGATTGGCCGCATTTATCATTCCTTCCGTCGTGGGTAGTATTGGTAAATTCAGTTCGAACACAAAACCTTCTGTAAAACAACCCAATGAACCGTATGAACCGCCCTTTAGGATGGACGGCACGGTTTGGGCCGTGAACGGAGCGGACACCACAACAGTCTTTGAAACAGAATATGCTACTACCCCGGAAGCTATAGAGATCGGAATGATGTACCGCAGATCTACACCAGCGAACAGGGCAATGCTTTTTTTTATGCCGGGAGGTGATCAGCCGCGAAGTTTTTGGATGAAGAACACCCTTGTTTCCTTAGATATCATTTACATCAATGCAATGAATGATGTAGTGAGTATACAAGCTAACGCAGAACCACGTTCAATGAAAAGCTTGCCAAGTGGCGCCCCTGCATCCTATGTATTGGAAGTTCTAGGTGGTCAAGCGGCAGCGCAAGGAATTACTGTGGGCTCAAAGATATACTGGAGTCTAGAGGAGACTGAATAATTTTTAAAAAGCCGTTCAGACTGAATAATTTACCTATCTTTGCGGCCTTATAGCATTACAAACATCTAAAACGATTTTGGTATGTACCTTACTAAAGAAAAAAAAGAAGAAATTTTCGCCGAATACGGCGCATCAGCAACGGACACTGGTTCAGCTGAAGGACAAATCGCTTTGTTTAGCTTCCGTATCGATCATTTGACCGGTCACTTAAAGCAAAACAGAAAAGACCACAACACGGAGCGTTCGCTCATAACGTTGGTCGGTAAGCGCAGAAAACTACTGAACTACTTAAAGAAAACAGATATCACACGTTACCGTGCGATTATCGAGAAACTAGGCTTGAGAAAATAATCTCGGTTTAAGGAAATCACAAAAAGGCAATTTTTACAATTGCCTTTTTGCGTATAATAAAGTATCTATTTACACTATATATGATTCCACAAGCAATTACAGAAACTATCGTACTTCCTGACGGGAGAGAGATCACACTTGAGACCGGGAAACTGGCCAAACAAGCAGATGGCTCTGTTGTCGTAAAGTGCGGTGGGACCATGCTGTTGGCCACAATTGTGTCCAGCAAAGAAGCAAAGGAAGGCATTGACTTCCTTCCGCTTACGGTAGATTACCGTGAAAAATTCGCGGCCAACGGTCGCGTACCAGGAGGCTTTCTCAAAAGAGAAGGACGTCCTTCGGATAATGAAGTTTTGACCATGCGTTTGATCGACCGCGTTTTACGTCCTTTGTTCCCAAAGGATTACCACGCGGAAATTCAACTCATGATCCAAATGATCTCGTATGATGAAAATGTCGAAGCGACTTCTCTAACTGGTTTAGCTGCCTCTGCAGCAATCGCAGTGAGTGACCTTCCTTTTGACGGTCCTATCTCAGAAGTTCGCGTTGGTCGTATCAACGGAGAACACGTGATCAACCCAACTCCTGCTCAGATAGGTGAGCTTGAACTAGACATGGTTATTGGCGCGTCTATGGACAGCGTAGTAATGGTCGAAGGGGAAATGCAAGAAATTTCTGAAGAAGAAATGGTTGAAGCAATTAAATATGCTCACGATGCCATTAAAGTTCAGATTGAAGCGCAATTACGTTTAGCTTCTCACGTTGAGAAGGCACAAACTAAGCGCGAATACAGCCACGAAACACACAACGAAGATGTGCGTAAAGAAGTTATGGCAGCTACGTATGACAAAGTATACGAAGTTGCGAAAAGCGGTCTACCAAAACACGAGCGTTCTGCAGGCTTCAAAGCAATTCTAAACGAATACTTAGAAGGTCAGGACGAAGAATGGTTGGCAGCAAATACTGGATTTGCGAAGACGTATTTCCACGATGTAGAATACCAAGCCATGCGCGACATGGTATTGAATGATGGCCAACGTTTGGACGGTCGTGCAACTACAGAAGTGCGCCCAATATGGTCGGAAATTGACTATTTACCAGGTGCTCATGGTTCGGCAGTTTTTACACGTGGTGAAACGCAATCGTTAACCACTGTAACCTTAGGCACTTCTTTGGATGCAAACAGAATTGACGATGCAACCTTTACAGGTGAAGAGAAATTCTACTTGCACTACAACTTTCCCCCATTCTCTACAGGTGAAGCACGTCCTATACGTGGGGTGAGCCGTCGCGAGGTGGGTCATGGTAATTTAGCACAACGTGCATTATACCAAATGGTAGATCCAGAAAACCCATTTACAATCCGTGTGGTAAGTGATATCCTTGAATCAAACGGATCGTCTTCGATGGCGACGGTTTGTGCGGGTACATTAGCTATGATGGATGCGGGCGTGAAATTGGTTCGACCGGTAAGTGGTATTGCGATGGGCTTGATCTCTGATGGTGAGAAGTTTGCTGTATTGTCCGACATCTTAGGAGATGAGGATCACTTAGGTGATATGGACTTTAAAGTCACAGGTACTGAAAAAGGTATCACTGCTTGCCAGATGGATATTAAGATCAAAGGCTTGAGCTACGAAATCCTAGTAAAGGCCCTGAAGCAAAGTTTAGAAGGTCGCTTGCACATTCTCGGTGAAATGCTGAAGACTATGCCAGAATCGCGCACGGAATCCAAACCAAACGCGCCGAAGATCTACAAGCTCACTGTGAAGAAAGAATTCATCGGACCAATTATTGGCCCTGGTGGTAAAAATATCCAAGGTATTCAGGCAGATACGGGTACTACAGTAACTATATCTGAAGTAGACGATCGCGGACACGTAGAGATCTCTGGTAAGGATACTGCAATGATGGATAAGGCATTAGAAATGATTCGTGCCATCGCATTCGAACCAGAAATTGGTGAGGTATACGAAGGTATTGTACGCGGTGTGCAGACTTACGGTGCATTCATTGAGATTGCTCCTAAAGTCCAAGGATTGCTGCATATTTCAGAAATTGACTGGACCCGAATTAAAAACGTCGAAGATGTTTTGAAAGAGGGAGATACAGTTAAAGTGAAACTTCTTGAAGTTGACAAAGCAGGTAAGATGAAGCTTTCTCGTAAGGTTCTACTCCCTAAACCGGAGAAAGACGGCGATAAAGCTGAAGCATAATTCTTATCTATTGAACTGGTGTAGTGCGCCTTTGGTATCCAAAGGCGCATTTACGCTAAAAAATTCATCTCCAGCATGAGACAGTTAAAAATCACAAAACAGGTAACGAACCGCGAGACGGCTTCGTTGGACAAATACCTTCAGGAAATCGGTAAAGTGGAATTGATCACTGCTGAGGAAGAAGTGGAATTGGCTCAGCGAATCAAAGCCGGCGATCAGATTGCCCTTGAGAAGTTGACCAAAGCCAACCTTCGATTTGTGGTTTCTGTAGCCAAGCAATATCAAAACCAAGGTCTAACCCTTCCTGATTTGATCAACGAAGGAAACCTAGGTTTGATTAAAGCTGCGCAACGCTTCGATGAAACACGCGGTTTTAAGTTCATTTCTTACGCCGTTTGGTGGATTCGTCAGAGTATTCTGCAAGCACTTGCAGAGCAGAGCCGTATCGTTCGTTTGCCATTGAACAAAATTGGTTCAATCAACAAAATCAACAAAGCATACGCATACCTCGAGCAAGAGCACGAGCGTCCACCAAGTGCCGCTGAAATTTCCAAGCATTTGGAGATGAGCGAATCTGACGTCAAAGAAAGTATGCGCAATAGTGGCCGTCACGTGAGTATGGATGCGCCGCTTGTTGAAGGTGAAGACAGCAATTTATACGATGTCTTGAATTCTTCAGACAGTCCACATCCGGATGAAGATTTAATGATGGACAGTTTGCGTACTGAGATTGAGCGTTCATTAGCGACATTAACGCCACGTGAAGGTGATGTTATCCGTTTGTACTTCGGTTTGGGAGGACAGCATCCTATGACGTTAGAGGAAATTGGTGAGAAATTTGACCTAACGCGCGAGCGTGTTCGTCAGATTAAAGAAAAAGCCATTCGTCGTATGAAGCATACCTCAAGAAGTAAAATATTGAAAACCTACCTCGGTTAATAAACTTGGTATTAAGTTTTTTACAGAACACCTCGCCTTCACGGGCGGGGTGTTTTACTTTTGTAAGGAACTTAAACGCATCAGCATGGCTGCACCAATCATTTCACCATCATTATTAGCCGCCGACTTTGGCAACCTCCAACGTGACTGCCAAATGGTCAATAAAAGCCAGGCAGACTGGTTTCATATTGATGTAATGGACGGTGTTTTCGTACCTAATATTTCTTATGGTATGCCTGTAGTAAAGACGATGGCTGAAAACTGCGAAAAGATTATGGATGTGCATTTGATGATCGTACAACCCGAACGCTACATACAAACATTTAAAGACTGCGGTGCAGATATATTAACCGTTCACGCAGAAGCTTGTACACACTTGCACAGAACCATCCAGGAAATTCACAATGCCGGAATGAAAGCAGGCGTTGCATTGAATCCGCATACCCCTGTAAATGTATTAGAGGACATTATCCAAGACCTAGATGAGGTACTCTTGATGAGCGTGAATCCTGGGTTTGGTGGCCAAAAATTCATTGAAAATACCATTAAAAAAACCGCGCAAGCACGCGAATTGATTGATCGGACAGGTTCTAAGGCACTGATTGAAATAGACGGTGGCGTGAATTTAGAAACGGGTGCACGTTTAGTCGCTGCTGGTGCCGATGCCCTTGTTGCTGGTTCGTTTGTCTTTAAAAGCGACGATCCTATTGCAACGATTGCTGCTTTAAAAGCACTCTAGCGGCGGAAATCTGTTGTCTGTTCGTAGACGGCTTGTAAGATTTCGTTCTCTACTTCATCCACTGCTAAACCGCGGCGCTGCATCATTCGGTGTGCAGTATCTAATGCTTTATCAAGCTTATACTCCATAGTACCCTGAGGACCGCCCCATGTGAATGACGCAATAAAATTACGCGGAAAGCCAGCACCGTACACATTAGCACTCACCCCAACCACAGTACCAGTATTGAACATGGTATTGATACCACTTTTACTGTGATCCCCCATAATAAGTCCACAAAACTGTTGACCGGTTTTAGCAAAACGTTTACTTACATAACTCCATGCTTTGACCTCATCGTAATTGTTCTTTAGGTTTGAATTATTCGTATCCGCTCCTAGATTACACCATTCGCCTAAAGCACTATTGCCTAAAAATCCGTCATGGCCTTTATTGCTGTAGCCTATGATTACACTGTTATTTACCTCTCCCCCGACTTTACAATGTGGCCCCAAAGTAGTAGCGCCATAAATCTTTGTACCCAGTTTTAATACGCTGTTTACGCCCAAAGCTAGACCACCACGCACGACGGAACCCTCCATGATTTCAGCGTCCTTTGCGAGATAAATAGAACCTGAAGTGGTATTCAAAATACTCGCCGTTGCTTTTGCGCCTTCTTCTAAAAAGATTCGATCGCCGATCACGGTACAGGACTCATCGACCGGAGCACTTGTGCGCCCGGTGGTAAGTAAATCAAAATCAGACTCTAATTCAGCTGCGTTCAATCCCCAAATATCCCAAGGACGAGCAACAATATTCAAAGGCCCTTCAAAACATACACTTCCGGAGGTATCTGTAGGCTTTGCACCTTTCCA
>JAQWJX010000019.1:0-6191 GCA_029248145.1 Schleiferiaceae bacterium
TGGGCGCCGGAACACGGCTTCAGGGGACAGCAAGATGCTGGAGAGCATGTGGAAGACGGCCGCGATCCGAAAACAGGCATACCTATCAAGAGTCTTTATGGTAAAACCAAGCGTCCACCTTCGGATTGGTTGGAGGGCCTAGATTGGGTCATCTATGATATTCAAGACGTCGGGGTTCGATTCTATACCTACAGCACTACGTTGAGCTATGTGATTGATGCATGTGTAGAAGCCGGAGTCCCGCTCATGATCATGGACAGGGGTAATCCAAACGGTCATTACATCGACGGTCCCATCTTAAAACCAGGCTTCGAGAGTATGGTAGGTTTGCACCCCATACCGGTAGTACACGGCCTAACCATGGGGGAATATGCTTCTATGGTCTATGGCGAGCATTGGATGCCTTCGACAGAGAATGAGGAGTGGCGCACGGCATTTGAGAAAAAAGGCGGCATAGAGGTTATTCATTGCAAAGGGTATTCTCATCGTGAGGTTTTCAAGGAATTCCAAGTCCCTCCGTCGCCCAATTTGCGCTCCATAGCCGCCATCTGGCATTACCCGAGCTTGTGTTATTTCGAGGGTACACCCATTTCCTGTGGGCGGGGTACGGATGCCCCATTCATCCGTTTTGGTGCACCGTGGCTTGGTGGGGAAGGGTACGAGCATCAATTCACACCTGCGCCAGATCACGGATCGAAGTATCCCAAATTTCAAGGAAAGCAATGTGGTGGGGTTCAATTGTCTCAGGACCTAAGTACTGCCCCAAAGGAAATAGATTGGAACCATTTATTTGATGCCTATGCATACTGGAAAGAGAATGCTCCACAGGAGGCGCCAGAATTCTTCAATGCGTTCTTCAAAAAATTAGCCGGTTCAAACGAGCTACAGCAAGCCTTGGAATCTGGCATGAGCGCGGAGGAGTGGATGCATTCGTATCATGAAGAAGTGTACCTGTACAAGGAAAAGGCTTTTGAGTACTCTCTTTACCGTCTTGTCGAATTGCATAAGTCCAACTAGGCACCATTAAAAAACCCCGCACGAGGCGGGGTTTCTTTTTGTGATTCGAAAGAAGGATTATTTCCAGCCTTTCATCTCTTTCTCGTAGCCGGTTCTGTAGGAATCAGGTGCGCCCATATCCATTGCTTTTTTACCCTGCTTGAGGGCAGCCTTAGTATCGCCTGCCGCGTAAAGAATTTTAGCCTTTACCCAGTTTGTGTACCAGTACTCTGGATCCAGTTGTAGGGCAATTTCAATAGATGCCAACGCTTTTTCATGATCGCCTTGACCGCTGTAGTAGTTTGCAGCATTTCTGTACGCTCGCTTTGCATCTGATAGAGCTTTCTCTACATTTTTACCACTTTCGCCATCAGAATCTACTCCTAGGTTAACACTTACTTCAGCATCAGCCCATTCAAGGACTAATTCGCCACCGGTAGTGCTCAATGATTTGAAGCCTATGGTAAAGCTTTCGTCAAAGTCACCCTTTGCTGCTGGAGCAGTTACACGAACTACATCATTATCTTGACTGTAACCGGTGCTGCCCCAAAGATCAGTTTGGGTAGAGAGTATAATGGTCCATTCTGTTTCTCCTGGAATGGTAAACAAGGCATATTCTCCAGCAATCACAGCATTACCGTTCATTGTGAAATCTGTAGAAGCGTTAAGAATAACACATCTGTTCGCACCTGTACGCCATACTTGATTGTAAGGAACGAGATCACCAAAAATGGCGCGTCCTCGCGTAGCAGGACGACTGTAGGTAACGCTAAAGTCCGTGAGACCTATTCTTTGATCAATAGTAGAAGTAGGTGAGGGTTGTGGAAGTTCTTGTGCATTCGCAGGCAACGTCAATGCCAATGCGGCAAGTCCGAGAATCCAATTTTTCATTTGTAATTTTTTAGGGTTCACCTAAAAGTAACAAGAAAAGTGGTGGTTAGTTGTTAGAGTGCCATCATTTTTAGCGCGGCCACGGCAGCTTCAACTCCTTTGTTACCATGAATACCTCCTGAACGTGCGCGACTCTGTTCAATGGTGTTGTCGGTAAGCACACAGAAAATGGTAGGCGCGTCGTAGCTGAGGTTCAGTTCTGTAATGCCGTAGGTCACGCTCTGACAAACGTAGTCGAAATGCTTTGTCTCACCTTGAATAACACAACCGACTACAATAACCGCATCAGGTTCTTCATTTTCATGAAGGCGTTTTGCACCAAAGGTGAGTTCAACAGCTCCGGGTACATCCACTCGAAGTATATGTTCTGGATCTACTCCATGAGCCACGAGTGTATCGTAAGCACCTTGAGCAAGTCCATCAGTGATCTCATGGTTCCATTCCGCCCGAACAATCGCTATTACTTTACCTGCTCCAGAAGGGACCGTTTCGTTATCTGAGCTGTTGAGGTGCTGATGGGCAGTAGCCATGAGATTATTTTAACGCAGCAATAACACCAGTAATTCCTGAAGCTTGACGGCTCTTAGGATAGTCTGAAGCTATTCGTTCGTATAGTTTAACAGCTTTCGCGTTTTCACCTAAAACCTCATAACACAAACCAGCTTTCCACAAGAAGAGCGGTGTAGTAAAGTCGTTTTCTGTTGAATTAGCTGCTTTGTTGTAGTAATCTACAGCATCGTCCATTTGACCCAATTCGACAAATGCATCACCAATAAGGCCATAGGCAGTCGCCGAAGTGGCTGCATCCGATTTATGGTAATCGTCCATGTATGCAATGGCATTTTCGTAATCGCCTAACGTGTAATAGGCAATTCCAGCATAATAGTGTGCGCTATTTCCTGCATCAGTTCCGCCGAATTCGTCAATAATATCGAGCAGGCCGTAATAAGCACCGTTCCCATTTAAGGCCAATTCCATAGAGTCCGTCTCAAACCATTTGATTGCTTTCGCTATCTCTGTAGCTCCTTCTTTCGCTTTCGGTTCCACAATGTACGTGTTGTAAGCGAAGTAGGCCAATACCACTGCAACTACTGCTGCAACTGCTATACCCACCTGACGAGCATTGTTCTCAAGGAACTGTTCCGTCTTAGTTAGCGTTTGTTCTACGTTATCAAATCCAAGGTTATCCTGTTCTGCAGGCGCGTTCTTCTTAGCCATAGCTAGTTTTAATTGAGTCCGCCAAAAATAGTATAAATTTTCATGCTTTGAGCCCTATTTTTGTTCCTATGGAAAACCTGCTTGTGCACGCTTTAGAATTGACCCATTTCAAGAACCATCGTAGTTCTTCGTGGCAGTTTAATCCCAAAGTGAATATTATCTCTGGAAATAATGGTAATGGTAAGACCAAC
Source organism: Schleiferiaceae bacterium (assembly GCA_029248145.1). Taxonomy (GTDB): domain Bacteria; phylum Bacteroidota; class Bacteroidia; order Flavobacteriales; family Schleiferiaceae; genus UBA10364. The sequence continues at coordinate 3,297 of JAQWJX010000019.1, forward strand.
GTCTTAGATGCACTGCATTATTTATCGTTGACAAAAAGCTACCTCAACACAAGCGATGGTCAGAACATCACCCATGGTGAAAGTATGTCGCTGCTCAAAGCAAAGTTAGAACGTAAGAGTAGTGAACATATTCTTGATTTAGGACTCAAGAAGGGTCAGAAAAAGAAAGTGCGACTCGATGGTAAGGAAATTGATAGATTAGCAGATCATGTCGGTTACATGCCCGTAGTCATGATTACACCTATGGACCGTGATTTGATCATAGATGCAGCTGAAACCCGACGGAAATTGATGGATACGACGGTTTCCCAAAACGATAAACAATATTTAAACGCCTTAATGGCGTACAATAGGGCGCTTACCCAACGTAATACTACGCTGAAGTATTTTGCTTCAAACCGTACCTATGACGCAGAGATGATCGGTTTGTATAATGAGCAATTGACTCACAATGCATCCATCATTTTTGAGGCGCGGAAGGCATTTGCATCAGAATTACTACCGCTGCTAACGCACTACTATCAAATGCTTTCGGGAGGTAAAGAGACCGTAGGTGTGCGCTACAAAAGCACGCTCCACGATTCGTCTATGGACGAGTTATTGACCGAAAATGAATCTAAAGACCGCGTATTACAATACACCTCTAGTGGAACGCATCGTGATGATCTCGTTTTCCATTTGGGGGAACATCCTATCAAGCGCGTGGGTTCTCAAGGGCAGCAGAAAAGTTTTTTGATCGCTTTGAAATTGGCCCAATTTGAAATTACCAAACGTCATTTAGGCATGCCGCCGCTTTTGTTGCTCGATGATATTTTCGATAAATTGGACGAAGGTCGAGTGGCAAATCTACTGAGCTTAGTACATACTGAAGAGTTCGGTCAAATTTTCATTACCGATACGCATCCTGAGCGAATGCTTGAGTTGAGTGAAAATCTCAAACTCAACCACAGCACTTTTGAAATAACTGATGATGGCGAAATACAAAGTCTCTAACGAACAATCCATGGGGGAGGCGCTATCGCTGTGGCTCGACCGCTACCGTCTTCGTAGAGGGACGGATGAAACGCGCGTATTGCAAGCATGGGATGAGTTGATGGGGCCGTCTATCGTGCGTCAAACCACGAAGAAAAAAGTTCAGAATCAAATTCTATATGTTCAGTTGGAAAGCGCCGTTGTACGCAAAGAACTACTCATGGTAAAGTCAAAAATCGTGAGTAGTATAAACGAACACCTTGGCCGTGAAGCCATTAAAGACGTGCATCTGTATTAGTCTTTTAACAAATCTGGACGGCGCGTTTTGGTGCGTTGATACGCCTGTTCTTCTCGCCACAAATCGATGGCTTTCGTGTTTCCGCTCAGCAGTACTTCGGGTACTTTATGACCGCGGAAGTCTTCTGGCCTCGTGTATACAGGAGGTGCCAAAAGATCATCTTGAAAACTATCGGTAAGTGCAGAGGTTTCGTCATTAAGAACGCCGGGCAGCAGACGTATGATAGCATCTGAAATTACTGCTGCAGCAAGCTCTCCACCGCTTAAGACATAGTCTCCTATACTGTATTCATGAGTGATCCAATGGTCGCGAACCCGCTGATCTACACCTTTATAATGACCACAAATGATGAGTATATCGCCGATCAAGCTCAATGCGTTTGCATCTTGCTGGTTGAATCGTTTTCCGTCAGGTGTCATGTAGAGAACCGCATCGTAGTTGCGTTCTTTCTGCAATGCCTCAATACAATCTACAAGAGGTTCACATTGCATCACCATACCGGCACCTCCGCCGTATTGATAATCATCAACCTGTTGGTGTTTACCGGCGCCAAAATCTCTTAGCTGGTGCACGTGAACTTCCGCAAGGCCTTTATCTTTTGCGCGCTTCAAAATGCTGTGCGCGAAGGGACCTTCTAATAATTCCGGTAAAACTGTGATGATGTCAATGCGCACCTTAGTTCTTTTTAAGACCAATTTCGACCAAACGCTGGTCTAAATAATCACCGGCAGTAATATCATCAAAAGCTTTAGGTTGGGTATCGCTAATACATTGAGCCAAAGCATTTAATGGCATTTTTCCGACGGGATGTAAAAAGAAGGGTATGCTGTATCTAGGCTGGGACCATTTTTCTTTCGGGGGATTTACCACGCGGTGCGTAGTAGACTTTAAATAGCCGTTAGTCAAACGTTGAAGCATATCTCCAACATTCACTACCAAAGAACCAGGGATGGCCGTAATGCCGACCCATTGGCCTTGCTTATTTAGTACTTCCAGTCCTTCAGCGCTAGCACCCATAAGTAGTGTAATGAGATTGATGTCTTCATGCTGTCCGGCGCGAACACTAGCTCCTGGGTCAGAAGTGATGGGCGGATAATGAATGGCTCGAATAATACTGTTTCCGCCTTTCACCCAAGGTTCAAAATAGTCGGTATCGAGTTCTAAATAGGTTGCTATTGCACTGAGCAACTCCATTCCTATGCGCTCCAATTGCTGGTAGGCGTTAACAAATGTGGGAGCGAGTTCAGGGCGTTCGCTTACAGATATATTGTTGTGGTATTCCGGGCCATTGTATGCCGGTACTGGCTGGCCCACTTGCCAAAATTCTTTTAGATCTGCTGCTTCAATCCCCTTTGCATGCTCTCGTCCAAAACTGGTATAACCGCGTTGACCGGCTAATTTCTCAATCTCGTACTTCTTTTTTGTATCCGTATCTAATGCAAAAAATGCAGCCACTTCCTCGTACAATTGCGTTTGCATCGCATCGCTAAAACCATGATTCTTAATGGTTACGAATCCGATATCGGTGTAGGCTTTTCCTAAATCTGCGGCAAAAGCTTTTTTATCGGCAGTTGATCCGCTCGTCCAATGGGATAAATCTAAATTTGGAATGAGTGACATACGGT
>JAQWJX010000046.1:0-13967 GCA_029248145.1 Schleiferiaceae bacterium
ATTGGCACCAACATCACCATCAAAGGGTGGGTTCGCGCTTTTCGCAGTAATCGTTTCGTTGCCATTAACGATGGTTCTACGCTAACAAACCTTCAATGTGTAGTCGATTTTGAAAAAGAGGACGAAAGCGAACTCAAGCGCATCACTACAGGATCCTGTCTTTCTATTTCCGGTCAGCTTGTAGAAAGCCAAGGAAAAGGACAAACTGTAGAAATTATTGTGGATTCATTTGAGGTTTTAGGCGATGCTCCTGCCGAAGACTATCCGCTCCAACCCAAAAAGCACAGCTTAGAATTTTTGCGTGATATTGCACATTTACGACCGCGTACGAACACTTTCAGCGCGGTATTCCGAGTGCGGCATGCACTTTCGTTTGCGATACACAACTACTTCAATAAGGAAGGTTTTGTCAACTGGCACAGCCCTATCATTACCGGATCTGATGCCGAAGGTGCGGGTGAGATGTTCCGAGTCAGCACCCTCCCTGCTACAGGAGGCGACCCTGCTGAAGATTTTTTCGGTAAAGAAACCCATTTAACCGTAAGCGGTCAACTGGAGGGTGAACTAGGCGCTTTAGCTCTGGGTAAAATATATACTTTCGGACCGACGTTCCGCGCCGAAAACTCAAATACAACGCGACATTTGGCAGAATTCTGGATGGTCGAACCCGAAATGGCGTTTCATGATTTAAACATGAACATGGACCTCGCGGAAGACTTTCTAAAATACTGTCTGCGCTACATCCTGGACAACTGCCGTGAAGATTTGGCATTCCTGGACAGTCGCCATGCAGAGGAGCAAAAAGGGAAGCCACAGAATGAACGCGCGGAACAAGGCCTGATCGAGAAATTAGAATTCGTAGCCAACAACGATTTCGTGCGTCTTTCATATACTGAGGCGGTTGAAATCTTGAAGAACAGCAAGCCGAACAAAAAGAAAAAATTCAAATACCGTATTGAAGAATGGGGTGCAGATCTTCAAAGTGAACACGAGCGTTTCTTAGTAGAAAAACACTTTAAGGCACCTGTAGTATTATACGATTACCCCGCGTCTATTAAAGCGTTTTACATGCGCTTAAATGAAGACGGGAAGACCGTACGTGCCATGGACATTCTTTTCCCTGGAATTGGAGAGATTGTTGGGGGTTCTCAGCGCGAGGAACGCTACGATGTTCTCAAAGAAAAAGTTGCTGCCGTAGGGATTCCAGAAGAAGAACTCTGGTGGTACCTCGAAACCCGGAAGTTCGGAACATGTGTACACAGCGGCTTCGGTTTAGGCTTTGAGCGCTTAGTGCAATTCTCGACGGGTATGGGCAACATTCGTGATGTCATTCCATTCCCTAGAACCCCGGGTAGCGCAAACTTCTAACCCCAAGATCCTCCTAACTTATGCTCAAGCAAACTCTTGCACAAAAACTTCAACAGAAGCTGAGTCCACAACAGATTCAGCTGATGAAGCTTGTGCAGTTGCCCACGCAAAGTTTAGAAGCACGAATCAAGCAAGAGATTGAGGAAAACCCTGCCTTACAGGAGGGTAAAGAAAAAGCCGAAGACACCTTTGAAAACGATGCTTCCGACGAGCGCGAAGTACGCGACTCGATGGAGGAAATTAATTGGGACGATTATCTTGGAGACGATGATACACCAGATTATAAAACCAAAGCCAATAACTACAGCTCCGATGACGAGTTGTACGAAGCCCCGGTCATCGTTAACGAAAGCTTTCACGATAGCCTCATTTCACAATTGCGCCTTCGGAACTTAAATACCGAGGAGTTAGAATTGGCCACCTACCTCGTCGGTACGATCGATGACGATGGGCTTTTGCGACGCGAACTCATTGATATCGTGGATGACTTGGCTTTTTCTCAAGGCTTATTTACCGAAGAAAAGGAGCTTGAACGACTCCTCGGAATTATTCAAGACCTAGACCCTCCGGGAGTCGGTGGTCGCGATTTACGCGAGTGTTTGATACTCCAATTGGAACGTAAACGTCCTTCTTTGAAGGTGAATCTCGCTTTAAGCATTCTAGAAGATTATTTTGACAGCTTCGTAAAGCGCCACTATCAAAAATTGATGGACCGATTAGGCGTCAATGAGGATGAACTCCGTGACGCTATCGAGGAGATCGGGAGACTAAACCCAAAACCGGGCGGCTCCTCTAATCTCAGTCGACCCACAGAAAATGTCATACCCGATTACAACTTACAAATCGTAGATGAAGAGCTTGAACTAACGCTAAACGGTCGTAATGCTCCTGAATTAAGCTTGAGCAACCAGTACCGCGAAATGCTTGAGCACTACAAAGCCAGTAAGGAGAAAAATAAAGCAGAAAAAGAAGCCGCCTTGTTTGTCAAGCAAAAATTGGACAGTGCGAAATGGTTTATAGACGCCATTGTTCAGCGCCAACAAACCTTAATGCTCACGATGCAGTCCATTCTAAATTATCAACGCGATTATTTTCTTACCGGCGACGAGCGCAAGCTTCGCCCCATGATTCTTAAGGATATTGCAGAAGAAATAGGCATGGACATTTCTACGGTCAGTCGTGTGGCTTCGAACAAATACATTCAGACTCCATACGGTACATTTCTGATCAAACGGTTTTTCTCCGAATCCATGACCAATGCAGATGGTGAGGAAGTCAGCACCCGAGAAATCAAGAAGATTCTAGAGGACACAGTCGCTGAGGAGAACAAAAGAAAACCCATGACGGACGATGCACTTGCAAAAATTCTAAAAGAAAAAGGTTATCCCATTGCCCGTCGTACCGTTGCCAAATACAGAGAACAACTCGATATTCCAGTGGCTAGAATGAGAAAAGAACTCTAAATGCACGGTTTCAAACACGGCTTTAGTCAGTTTATCAGCTACCTGTTTCATCCCGGAATCATGCCGACTGTTGGCGCCTTATTTGTGCTTTGGTCCGTCCCAGAAACCTATTCTTGGAGTACTATTTTCAAAATAACATCTACTGTCTTTGTGGGTACGTATGCATCGCCACTGATCGCAATCGTTTTATTTCGTGCGACAAAAATCATCTCCAGTGTACACCTGATCAAACGTGAAGACCGTATTTATCCTTACATGACTGGTGCAGCTTGCGCATTCGCGACTGCTGCGTTTCTTAAAAAAGCCATGGCGCCTGAGGAAATTTACCTCAGTGTTTACGGTACTGCATTCGTACTTATCGTGAGCACCATTCTCATCCCTTACTTTAAGAGTAGTGCACATATGGCGGGAGCAACCGGGTTCTTTGCCTTGTTCTTAAGGTTGCATCAACGATACGATTTAGGTGGGACCGATTCCCTGATCCTTTTATTGCTCATTTTAAGTGCTGTTGCCTGGTCCAGAATTAGTCTTAAAAGACATACGCTTCAAGAGCTTCTGTCGGGCGGTTTACTTGGGTTTTCTACCGTTTACACATTGCTCTCTAACTAAAGCTAAACGTTTACTCATTTCATTTGTGTAAGAAGCAGGAATTGAAGATATTTAAGGTTCAGTTAATCAGGCTTACAAACACTCACGTTCATGAAAACATTGTTTAGAACACTTTACACTGCTATAGCACTCGTATTTTTCGTTCAAAATGCTTCGGCATCGCACAACGCTGGAGGTGATCTTCAGTACGAATATATCAGCTCGACCGGTAATAGCCATAAGTACAAAATTATCATGCGTCTGTACCGTGATAATAATGGTATCACGTTACCCACAAGTGCAACCATTTACGCTTGTTCTGCAAACTACGCTACAGTAAGTACGACTCTAACTGAAACCACTCCATCAACGAGCGGTTCGGGAGTAGTCGCACCGACCTTGTTTGATTGTGTAAGTTCATCAAGCGCAGGTGTGACTATTCATGTTGTAACCTATGAGGGAGAAATTACTATCCCCGGTAACGCCCCGGATTGGACTTTTGCCTTCTCAACGTGTTGTCGTAACCCTGCCGTAGACAATATTGTGAACCCATCCTCTCAAGGTTTTTACATTGAAGCAAAACTGAATAACCAGATCGGTCAAAATACATCTCCTGAATTTGTAAGTGAGCCTGTACGTGCTTTCTGTACTGGGCGTACGTTCAACTGGAAGCAAAGTGCTGTTGAACCAGATGGCGATTCTTTATTCTACAGAATTACACACGTTAAAGCTGGAGCAGGTTCAAACTGTACTCCTACTAATATTAACTATGCAGCCGGCTGGACCTACGACCAACCCATCACCACATCCCCCGCGAACTCGCTTTACATGCACCCAAGTTCAGGGTTAATAACTTTCAAGCCTTCCGCCGTTGAGATTGATGTAATGGCGGTTACAGTGGATGAATACCGCTATGACTCTGTTCTTTACGTTTGGCGTAAGATTGGTGAAGTAAATCGCGATATGCAAATTGCTATTGCCTCCGCGTGTACTCCAAATGCACAGGCTGGAGTCCAATTAGACTACCAAGCTCCTGGTATTTATCAAGATCCAGATAACGGTCTTCCTACGGTAGATTACAACTGTTTGGATTCCACAGTGACTTTGAAATTTAAAGTAAAACTAGACTGTTCATCCATTTCTCCTGATGGTACAGACTTCCGATTAACAAAACCCGATGGGCAACCGCTTGCGATAGAATCTTTCACAGCAAACTGTGATAATAACTATGAGGCAACCCAGATGACGATCAAGCTATTTAAACCACTCTCGAAAAATGGAAAATATTTCTTGTACTCGAAAGTTGGTAATGACGGAAATACCCTCTTGAATAAATGTGGTTTCCCGATGAACGAATTCGATACTATTCAATTAAACGTTACCGGTTGTTTCAATGCCATCTATGAGATGGAGAATGTAACCATCGAAGAAGACCAGAACCCAGTCATTGAGTGGAGTGCAGACACTTCATCGTACCCAGATTATCTTTTCCAAGAGTGGCAAATCTTCCGCAAAGATCCAGGTCAGGCGCAATATCAGAAAGTAGGTACTGTTTTCAACCAATACAAATACGACTTTAAAGACAACCAAATTGGTTTTATCAAAGTAGATCAAGACAGTTATGAATACCGCGTTGACATGAAGCTCAACGATGACATGCAAGGAGCAACGAATAGCATTGCAAGTGTGCTACTCGAACGCAGCAACGGTATGGTACCAATCATCGATCCGGATACTATTCCTGTAGACCTTATCTGGAACCAGTACAATGGATGGGCTGTTGATAGTTACACTGTATTCTTGCAAGAAAAGATTGGAGGAACATGGATGGGTGAATGGATTCACGATCACGTGGCTTCTCCCCAGAATCCAGTTCTTGCACCAGACACTACTTACCGCATGTTCCTAGAGCTAGCCCCAGGTGAATACCGCGTTTGTATCCGAACAACTGATCCAGTAGATACGCAGTATACTGCATATTCGAACTGTTTGCCTATCATCATTAATACGCCGCCTTACCCGGACACCGTGGTAGTACCAAACTTCATTACTCCAAACGGCGATAACGTGAATGATGGCTTTATCATACAGAACATTGATGATTATGAAGATTTAAGTCAGTTAACCATCTACAACAGATGGGGCGATCGTGTATGGCAGAGCGAATACCTGTACGACAATGCGAACCCATGGCGAGGTACCAACCAAAACGGTACGAAGCTGGCAGATGGTGTATACATGTACACCTTAGAATTAGTGAATGCTTCCGACGACTATGAATATTCAGTCAACGGAACCGTCACCATTATGGATGCCCAATAGCATTCTTAAAAACGTAGTCCCCGCTCGTTAACATGAGAACACTGGCCCGGCCCCAAAGGGAGCCGGGCCTTTTTTATCTTTGAAGCATGGCCGACAGTATCCACATTACAAATTTGCTGAAAACCCTTCCGAACAAACCGGGGGTGTATCAGCATGTGGATAAAGCCGGGAATATTCTCTACATCGGAAAAGCTAAAGATCTAAAAAAGCGCGTGAGCTCTTACTTTACGAAAAGTGTCACCAGCGCTCGTATCGCGGTTATGGTTAGGAAAGTAGCGGATATAAAAGTGATCGTAACGGACTCGGAAGGGGACGCGTTACTGCTAGAAAACAACCTCATAAAAGAGCACCAGCCCCGCTACAATATCAACCTTAAAGACGATAAGAGTTACCCCTACATTACCATACGTCGAGAACGTTTTCCTCGTATCTATGGACTGCGTAACATTATACGAGACGGAAGTGAATATTATGGACCTTATCCTAATGTAAAGGCCATGAAAGCTGTGCTTGAGTTGATTCGGCAGATGTATCCGACCCGTACCTGCAAATACAATCTGAGCGAAGAAAATATTGAAAAGGGGAAATTCAAAATTTGCCTAGAATATCATATCGGAAATTGCAAAGCCCCTTGTGAAGCGTTGCAAACGGAAGAGGAATATGAGGCAGATGTTAGCGCCGCACGTAATATTATTAAAGGGCAGCTGAGCGCAGTCAAAAGGCATTTAAAGGAGCGCATGATGAATCATGCCGAGGCTCTGGAGTTTGAGCAAGCACAGTTATGTAAGGAGAAATTAGATGCATTAGAAAAATATGCCGCAAAGAGTACCGTGGTAAGCAACCAACTAACCAATATCGACGTCTACAGTGTTAGTATGGATGCTGAATTTGGTTACGTGAATTACTTGCAAGTTATTGAAGGCGCCATTGTCCAGAGTTACACCGTAGAAATCAAGAAAAAATTGGAAGAAGAGCCGCAGGATTTTCTTCACATCGCGATTCCAGAAATCCGATCTCTTTTTGGCTCTACTTCGCGTTTAATCTATACTTCGCATCCCGTCAATCTACTCATAGAGGGAAGCACATTTACCGTTCCACAGAAAGGTGAAAAACGTAAACTCATTGAATTGAGCATTAAAAATGCCATGTATTTCCGTCAAGAAAAACTGAAGAACATTCAGATTGTTGATCCCGACCGCCATGTGAAACGCATTATGACACAAATGAAGCAAGACTTGCGCATGCCTGTTGAACCCAGACATATTGAGTGTTTTGATAATTCAAATATTCAAGGGACAAATCCGGCGAGTGCCTGTGTTGTATTTAAAGAAGGTAAACCTTCAAAAAAGGACTACCGGAAATTCAATATCAAAACGGTAGAGGGTCCTGACGACTATGCTTCCATGGAAGAAGTGGTGCACCGCAGATACCGTCGACTGCAAGAAGAAGGCGAGCCATTGCCACAGCTTATTGTGATTGATGGAGGCAAAGGCCAATTAGGCGCTGCACTCAAAGCTTTAGAGCGACTAGGACTACGCGGAAAAATCACCATCATCGGTATTGCAAAAAGACTAGAAGAACTCTATTTCCCTGGGGATCCATATCCGTTGCATTTAGACAAACGTTCCGAAACCTTGAAAATAATTCAGCAAGCTAGGGATGAAGCACACAGATTCAGTTTAAATCACCATCGTTCACGCCGAAGCAAGGGCGCTTTTAAAAGTGAACTAGAAGGGGTTAAGGGGATTGGTCCAGAAACCATTAAAGACCTTATCAAGGTTTTTAAAAGCGTTAAGAATATTAAAGCTGCTACTCCTGAGCAATTACAGGAGGTCGTTGGTCACTCAAAAGCAGGCATTCTTACTTCCTATTTTTCGTCGATCAAATAGGTCTCCCAGCTGACATGAAAGAAGAGAACGGCGGTTTCGTCGCGTTCGTTGAAATATTGAATCATACGTGCTACTGTAGCAACGATGTCTTTTGCCTTTTCAATGCGTTCTTTGAGAATCACTTCAATACTATCAATATAAATGGCCACGCCTTCACCACTAACGCTCATATCTTCAGGATCTTTTTCTTCTTCATCCTCTTGACCTAAAATCTTTACAATAGGCCAATTCAATTGGGCTGCTTTGAGCTCCTGACGAACCTCATCAGCATCTACGACAAATTGTACAGACGTTCCTTCAAACATAGTGGTGTAATTTTCTTCAAAGGTCAGATAAAATCACTGATTTCGTCTAACCCTTTCTTAGAAATATCCGGCACTTCTGCGCCATCGGCCGCATACCCTACGGGTAAAAGTAAAAAGGGCTTTTCATTTGAGGGACGGCCCAAAATTTCGGAGAGAAAGCCCATCGGAGATGGTGTGTGTGTCAAAGTGACTAATCCAGCAGCATGTATGGCGGCTATTAAGAATCCACAAGCAATGCCTACGCTCTCTTGCACGTAATAATTCTTCGCTTTCGATCCGTTAGCTTCAACATCGTAATTCTTTCGGAAAACCACGATGAGCCAAGGCGCATCCTCTAAAAATGGCTTTTCCCAATCGGTAGCAAACGGCTTGAGATCCTCGAGCCATTCTTCAGTTGCACGGCCCCCGTAGAAAGCTTTTTCTTCCTCTTCTGCAGCTTCACGTATTTTTCTCTTTACCTCCGAGTTTTGCACTGCGACAAAATGCCAAGGCTGTTTGTTTGCCCCTGAAGGCGCGGAAGCCGCTAAACCGATAAGACGTTTTACCATCGTTCGAGAGACTGGCTTTTTGCTGTACATACGTAGGCTACGTCTAGTTTGAAGTGCCGTTTCAAAGTTTTCAAACAACGCAAGAGCATCTGTATCAGAAACTGGCCAGGGTGTGTACGGTAGAAATTTAGGATCCATGACCCTAAAATAAGGCTTTAGTCATCGCTGAGAACTTTTCCATCTTCGATACTAATGATTCGGCGCGCTTTTTTAATAACACGATCATCGTGGGTTGCGAAAACGAAGGTCATTCCCTCTTCTTTATTCAACTGCTCCATAATATCTAATAGGTTTGCCGTACTCTGCGAATCAAGATTTGCCGTAGGTTCATCGGCCAAAACAAATTGAGGCTTCGAAGCCAAGGCCCTGGCAACGGCAACGCGCTGCTGTTGACCGCCTGAAAGCTGGCCTGGTCTTTTATCTTCCTTACCCTTCAATCCAACTGCTTCGAGCAATTGCTGCGCACGCGCTTCACGTTCCTCCTTTGGCCTGTCTTGGAGAAGCATAATAAAACTTACATTTTCCTGGGCAGAAAGCACCGGTATAAGATTGTAGGCTTGAAAGACAAATCCAATATTGCGCAATCTAAAGTCGATCAATGCATTTTCACTCAGCGTAGTAATGTCCACCCCTCCAATAGCAATAGATCCTGCCGTTGGCTGGTCAAGCCCCCCGAGCATATTGAGCAAAGTAGTTTTCCCACAGCCCGACGGCCCCTTGAGCGCCGTAAACTCGCCTTGCGTTATGGTAAGACTAATACCGTTCACGGCGTGCACAGGAACAGCACCCTCATAGACCTTTTCTAGGTTTTTAACTTCGATAACAGGTTTACTCATAACTTAATGACCACGAATGGCTTCTACTGGATTCAATTTAAGCGCTTTAATTGCGGGTAAAATGGAGGCAATCAAAGCCGTTGTTATTACCATTACAGCAATAATGAGGTAATAGCTGGGAACGATTTCAGGATAAATGATACTCTGCACGCCTAATTCTGCTAAGCCGTCTTGCTTACTGGATAAATCTATCCCGATGCGCATCATGGCACGTGTACTCAGATCGCCAAGAAAGATCCCGATAGGACCACCAACAAACCCTAACATCAATGTTTCAACTAGGATCATTAAAAATAGCTTGCGCTTATTCATTCCTACAGCCATAAGCATGCCCAGTTCTCTGCGGCGTTCCAATATGGCCATAAGCATGTTGTTGATAATACCGAACAACAGTGCCATCATGATAATACCTAATACCAATACGAGCATAATGGCCATCATATCATCCGCAAAGCCCAATTCAGGACGAACCTGTTTCCAGGACTTCACCGCCAATCCTTCAGGTACAGCAGCTGCCAATGCACCCGCTTTTTCTTCGGTATCTACAGTTTCCTCAAAACGCACTAATACTTCATGTACTAATGGAGCGCCCAGCGTTTTTTCTAAATCCTGATGATGCACATACAGGTGAAACTCATCCCAAGTGGCATTTAATGTTTTATAGATCCCTGAAATTCGGAAAGATGCTCTGCTAAGATTGCCTTCTGAATCTTGAAAAGTGAGGACCACTTTACTACGCAATTTTAATCCTAATCGTTTCGCTAATTTTTCGCCGATCACCAGTCGATTGCGACCGGCAGCTTCAAAGAAATCACCTTCTACCATGTAGTCGGCCAAAGTCGTTTGAAGGCGCTCTTCTTCTGGCCAAATGCCCATAATCCGAACTGCGCGAGCACTTTTGGTAGAATTAATCATTCCGCCTAATACTGTACGCTGTGCAGTGCCACTTACAAATGGCAAAGCTTCTACCGTTTTACGAAGGGCAACTACAGTGGAGGAATCCGCGACCACAGCAGTGGATAACGGTTCGGCATCGAAATCTTCATGGTGAATCTGCGCATGTCCGGTGGTCGTTCCAATGGCCGACGCCGTACGCTCATTATTCATTCCGAAAGAGAAACCTATGATGAGCAAACCCGCCCAAATTCCTACCGCAATGGACCCAATTACGATAAAGGAGCGCACCTTTGCACGCCAGATGTTTCGCCAAGCCACCTTAAAAATCATGCGCGCATACTTTTTACCGGGTTCAACTTCATGATTTTACAGCCGGCATAGCTGCTTACCAAGACACCTATAACGAAGCCGATGGCACCATGATTCAAATTAATAATGAAAGAGGTGGTGGTATACAGTTTGGGTTCAAAATCGAATTGCTCAATAGCTTCCTTCATCTGCCCACTAAGATCGATGGGGTTGTATTTAAAGTAAAATTGGACCGGTTTAACGACGGCCATTCCCACTACAGCGCCGCCGACGAGCAGCATTAAATTTTCCAAAACCGTCACCGCAGCCAACGTCGTTTTACGCATGCCTATACTCACCAAAATACCAAACTCACGCTCGCGTTCACTTACCATCATGATAACCGTCCCCAGCAATACGAAGGATATAATAAAGTACAGAATGGTCACAAATATTTGACCACCGGCCATATCTGCTTCAATGGTTTGGACCAATTCTGGAAACAGTTGTTCCCAGTCTAGTAATTCGAAATCTGATCTTAATAATGGCTCGAGTGCCGCTTTGACTTCTGCGAAATCCGCATTTGGTTCTAAATCTACTACTACTGTCGTTAATAGCCCCGTGGCATTGTACATCCACTGGGCCGTCTCTAGGGGCAATACGACAAGCTGTTTATTGAGTTCAGGATTCGAAATTTTAGCAATCCCCGCTACCATGAATTGGCCGTAAGCGCTTGCCCCACGATAACCTTGCCCCAAAAACATAAGAGAATCCCCAACCGCCACGTGTAAATATTCCGCAAGTCCCTGCGAAACAACCACTTCATTAGAGGCCGGTGCGAAGAGGCGACCATCAATCAATTGGTCCGTTAGCCGTAAACCGGACAATTCCTCCTCGGGACGAATACCCAACACCAAACTGCCCCTATTGCTTTCACCCGTACTTACTAAAGAAAAGCTCTCCAGCCTGGGTACAAGAGCACGAACACCGGGTACATTTTCCATTTTATCCCAGTCCAATGTTGTCTCGTCCATACTCAAATCCAGACTCTGGTCTCCCCAAAATCCCTTTTGATGTACTTGTAGATAGCCAAAATTGTTTGCGACGATATCACCGACCATGTGTTCCCATACACCCACCTGAAAGCTGCGAAGGACTACAGCGAAAATCACACAAAACATAACAGCAGCTATAGTGATGATGCTTCTTCCTTTATTACGCCATATGTTGCGCCAGGCCAATTTGAACATTATTCGACCCTTTTCATATTACTGCGCTCGAAAAATCCTTCATCAAAAGTCGGGTTGAAGTTGAGTGCCTTGTAGGTCATTTCGGTAAATTTCCCCTCTTCCTCAGCTGGGGTAATCCGCAATACTGAAGGCAATGTTCTATTCCCAAAAGATTTGATTTCCGTCGCTTCGAGGGTAGTGATTAGGTATTCTTCTTCATCGTAAAACTCTGTACGTAATTGGAGAAATTCGTCCACAGATATGAATGTCACTACCTGACCCCAAACTACCGCTGCATCTGCCTTGGGTGTTAGTGCGATTTTAAAACAGTTCGTGCCATTCACAGATACTATACCCAGTAAACTCGCGGTATAATCTTCAACCAATGAACCCGCGTTAATCAACGCATCGTTCGTGAAATCCGTACCCATCCAGCTCTGTACCATTGCCGCCGGTAGCGCAACAATTTTTTTGATGCCCGGCACAAAATGCCAAACGTCTTCACCGTTACGAAGAAATACGGTTCCTTTTTCACGCGCCGGTCCGGTGATTAAAATCATGGTTTTATCTAATCCCTGATTCCAAATTTTCGCTTCCATGGTACGTTCCCAGCGAGGGCGGACGGTACGAATACTGACCTCAGCAGAGAGATCTGCACCCGATAATTTAGCTTCTGCTTTTTGGAGAATAGAACTGGGGTTCTGCGCAGTTAGTGCCGAAGTGAAACATAGCAGAAGTAAGGTCTTGAAAACTTTAGTCATTATCATCGTGAGTCTACTGTACTAACGCAATGCCACTGTGTAAGTTTGCGTAACCTTAGGTTAATTTTTGGGCCAATTTCGCCATGGTCTTTTTCGCAGATTTTCCTTCATACATCACCTCATAAACGGCTTTGACAATAGGCATTCTAACCTCCTGCTTTTTACGAATTTTTGCCACCAAGGCGGCTGCATAATAGCCCTCAGCAACCATGGTCATCTCAGCTTTTGCGCTTTTGACGGTATAGCCTTTACCGAGCATGTTCCCAAGCATTCGGTTTCTAGAAAATTGGCTGTAACAGGTCACTAATAAATCGCCTAAATAGGCACTCTTTTTAATATTGATTCGACCTTCACACGTACTCTTCATGAAGCGGCGCATCTCGCGCGCTGCATTCGAAATAAGTACCGCTTGAAAATTATCTCCGTAACCTAAACCGTGGCACATCCCTGCCGCGATAGCATAGATGTTCTTCATCACCGCAGCGTATTCTGTACCGTAGATGTCCTTGCTGAGCGTGCATCTTACGTAGTGACTCTGTAAAACGCTTGCTACCTTTTTAGATACGCTTGCGTCTAAAGCCGCAACTGTCAGAAAACTTAAACGCTCCAGTGCTATTTCTTCTGCATGACAAGGGCCAGTAATGACTACAATGTGATCTTCCGGCACGCCAACTACCTCTCGAAGGTATTCTCCAACAATCATGTTCTCGTCTGGAATAATGCCCTTTATGGTCGAACACACCAGTTTTCCATCAAGCGCACCTTTATTCATATTCGACAACACCTCTTTAACAAAGGCGCTTGGAACGGCGAAGATGACAATATCACAACCTGCTATAGCGGAATTAATATCCGTAAAGATCTCTACAGTTCCTTTATCAAAAGCTACCGAAGAGAGGTAACGTGGATTATGGTGATACTCCCGAATATGTGCCGCACTCTCTTCATTATGCATCCACCAGTGGCAAAGACCTGTGTTTTCACTTACCATTTTTACTACGGCAGTTCCAAAAGAGCCCCCACCTATAACCGCTACTTTCGGGTATGTTTCAGATTGAACTTCCATTAGAATGTAATTTCCGATTCAATAACGTTGCCATCCCTCGAATAGCTGATAGAAGTCGTATCCCCCTTCTTAAACGCACCTAATGCTGTCATGTAGGCATAAATATCATCAATAGCAATGTCGCCTATCTTCAAAATAACGTCACCCGCCTCTAGTCCCGCATTCGCACCGGGTCGGCCTTCTGTTGCACCGTCAATTCTAAGACCAGGGCCACCGAAAAGGTAGTCAGGTACCACGCCCAATGTAACTGAGAAATTCGGCGTCGCCTTTTGTTCAGAGGATGTCGTTCTCTGAAAGATTAAGCCCACATAGTTCGCCGATCGAGCAGTAATGGTATACACTAATGAAGCAAGTTTTGCCATGCCTTTGTAATTGATCTTATCGGCATCGTCTGAAGGCTTATGATA
>JAQWJX010000048.1:0-2568 GCA_029248145.1 Schleiferiaceae bacterium
TCGACCGGTAGAGAAGAAGGTTTTAAAACAGTAGTCATTGATTTAGGCTACCGCCAAAACGTGAATCCAAGCCGTATCATGGGCTTGATCAACGATGCTATGGAAGGTACTAAAGTGCGTATCGGTAAGATAGATATGGACAAAACCTTTACAAAAATAGATATCGAAGACCGTCATGCCGTGGAGGTTGCTGCACGATTAAACGGAGCTAAAACAGGTTCCTATGTCGTCAACTCTTACTTCGAGGAAGGAAGTAGCTCCTCAAGATCAGAACGCCCTTCTTACGGAGGAAGAGACCGCAGAGACGGTGGAGGATACAAAGGAAAACGCAGATTTGAAGGCGGTTCTGACCGCAGAGAAGGACGTTCCGGCGATCGTCCAGTACGTCGCGAACGCATTAGCGGTGAACGCACTGAAAGACGCGAGCGTTTTAGCAACGACAGGTCTAATTCTGATAGAAGAAGTGGTGGCGGATTCAACAGGGACGATAACCGCAGCGGGAGTCGCTCAGGTGGAAGCTCCAGAGCCGGCGCACGTTCTTCAGGCGGATACGGCAAATCAAAAACAGGCGGCGGCTATCCTAAAGGGAGATCTAGCAGCGCTGGAAAAAGCGGCAGAAGTTTCTAGCAGAAAGCTTACTTTAGAATCAAAGGAGTGAGATGAAAGGAGCAAAGACGGTATGGATTACGGGAGCATCGAGCGGCATAGGCAAGGCATTGGCTTTAACCTACAACGCAAAAGGCTACCGTACCATTCTTAGTGCTCGACGTTCGGAGGTTTTAGAGTCGATTCAAAAGGAATTGACTCATCCCGAACACAGCTACCTCTTGCCGTTGGACTTAGAACAACATGAAAATGCCGAGGCTTGGTTTCATCAAGCTTCGGCATTTACTGGTTCAATAGATATTCTCATAAATAATGCCGGAATGGGGCATATGGGAACGGCAATAGAAATGGAGCTTACTATAGAACGTAAAGTGTTTGAAGTCAATTTCTGGGGAGCTGTGGCATTAACCAAAGCAGTGCTCCCACATATGACATCGCGTAATAGCGGTCAAATATGGAGCGTTTCTAGCATTCTAGGTCATTTTGGATCGCCAAAATTAGCGGCCTATGCCGCCAGCAAACATGCAGTCCTAGGCTATTTCGAAAGCATACAATATGAATTAAGAAATAGCCAGGTACATATTGGTATCGTAAGTCCTGGATTCATAAACACCGCTGTCACCATAAACAGCATGGGTCCTGATGGAACACCAATCGGTAAAAACAGTGTTGCACAAGAAAAAGGAATGCTACCGCTAGATTTTGCCCTGAAGTTTGTAAAACTGTCTACCAAAAGACGGCCTAAAAAACATTTGTTGATCGGTCGATATGAAATTCATTCGGTTCCTTTCAAGCGTTATCTGCCTAAATTATTTTTCATGGTTTATGGAAAACTGACGGATGTCACGAGACAAAAGAAAAACTAGCCGTTATATTTGAGTCTATAAATTACACCCCATGGCAAAAGGAATAATCAATTCGAACTATCTAGACGCAAGCTTTACTGGTGCACTCAAGGATGCCTATGAAAATGCGCAGCCTTGTAAGTATTTGGTTATGGAAGATTTCTTCACTGAAGAAATTGCCAATGATTTATTTACACACTTTCCCTCAATCGATGATCTCAACGTCAAGAGAAAAAGCTTAAATGAGGATAAAAGTGAAGATTACCATTTTGATCGCTGGCATCCGTCATTTTCAAAAGTTCGGGAAGCTGTTGGCTCAAAAGAATGGAGCGACCAATTAAGTCGTATAACTGGAATTAAAGGTTTACATACTACTACCGACGCCCTAGGGTCTGGAGTACATCAAGGCAAAAATGGTTCCTACGTGGATGTTCACATCGACGTTAACATGAATCCAAAACTTGGATTGTGGCGAAGAATAAACTTATTAGTTTACCTCAATAAAAATTGGAAACCCGAGTACGGGGGAGCCCTCGAATTGTGGAATAAAGAGATGACTGAATGTGTAACCCAGGTACCCCCAACATTTAATACGGCGGTTATCTTTTACACTGACGAAAACAGTCCTCACGGCTACAAGAAAATAACAATCCCCGAAAGTGAATCTCGTAAAAGCTTCTATACCTATTTCTATACGAAACCTGAAAAAGGTGTTAGCTATAGGGATTCGAAATTCGTATCGAGACCGGATGACAACGCTGCGAAAAAGGTAGCCACTGGAATTAAAGAAACATTAAAAGTGAATGGAAAAAAGCTTTTAAAAGCTTTTGGAATAAAAGACTTGGATTTTCAAGACAAAAACTAACATCTAGTTCAAGAGAAAAATTATAAGCTACCTAGTGCAGCTTTTTTTTATCCCACGTGAATATTAGCCTTCGGATACTTGAAGGTGTTTACCTCCTGGCGCTGACCACTCAAAGCAAAGGCTAAGGTTAGCGTACCAACCCTTCCCACAAGCATGGAAAGCATTAAAATCACTTTAGACCCGGTGCCTAAGTCAGCTGTGATTCCCGTACTAAGACCTACGGTACAAAAGGCACTAACCTCTTCAAACGCG
>JAQWJX010000052.1:0-1607 GCA_029248145.1 Schleiferiaceae bacterium
TTAGACGGTGAAGCCATAAATGTGAACGATTATTACGAATCGGATTTGGATGATTTTACGCGCGGCTCATTGCGCTATCCGTTTTATGACTTGCCATTGGGCGAACATACGTTGTCCTTACGTGCATGGGACGTATTGAACCAATGGGGCTACGATAGCATTGCGTTTATTGTAGTGGAACCCAGCACTCCTATTTTAGACCAATTGCTCGCTTTCCCAAATCCCTTCACTGATCAGGTCAAATTCCAATTGACCCATCAAGAGCAAGGCGAAGAAGGCGAGTTAAAAGTTTCTGTTACGAACAATCAGGGCCAATTGGTTTGGCAGCGTGCACAAACCTTGCGTCTTAACGATGCTAAAACACAGTTGCCTACCTTTACCATGTCGGAACAACCGGGGAAAACTCCCGGAGCGGGATTTTATTCTGTTCGGGTGGAATGGACGCGATTAATTGATGGAAAATCGGCCACAATACAAGAAAAGCTCATATATATACGTTAAACTTGCGCTGCAAGAAGCTATTACACATGAAAAAACTCAGTTTAGCACTGCTTATTCTCGCTACAACCGTTAAGGTTTCAGCACAGAACGACTTGAAATACAATGTGGTAACTACCGCTGTCCCCATTTTATTAGTGAGCCCAGATTCTAGGGCCGGTGCCATGGGCGATGTGGGTGTCGCAAGCACGCCGGATGCAAACTCAAGCGCATGGAACCCTGCGAAATTAGCTTTCTTAGAAAATAAAAAAGCCTCAATGGCACTTTCCTACACGCCTTGGATGTCAAAATTGGTACCTGACATTGATTTAGCGTACGTGAATTACACGAAAGCAATAAGTGATCGTCAAGGGATCAGCGCTTCATTGCGTTATTTTTCGTTAGGAGAGATCAACTTTACGGACGAGCAAGGCAATAGTATGGGTACTTTTAATCCCTACGAGTTTTACTTTGATGTAGCCTATGCCTTGAAATTAAGTGATCATTGGAGTGCTGGAACGGCACTTCGTTGGATCTTCTCTGATATTGCTCAGGGTCAGGTCGTTCAGGGATTGCAAACAAAACCAGGACAAAGCGGGGCGGCGGATTTAGGTTTCTATTACCAAGGCGATTACAATAATATTAAAGGCGGACGCCGTCAAGCGTTCTCTGCAGGAATAGCAATGACTAACCTGGGTGCTAAAATTGCGTATTCAGAGAGCGGTAATGCCGATTTCTTACCTACAAACCTTCGTCTAGGTGGTGGTTACCATCTCGAAATAGATGATTACAACAAACTGTCAGTATATCTCGATATCAACCGACTCTTGGTCCCAACACCGCCACTTTTAGGGACTAACGGTGAAATTATCGCTGGGGTAGATGATAACGAGCTCACACCACTAATGGGAGTATTCCAAAGTTTCAACCCAGCGTCAAAACCGGGCGGATTCGAAGAAATGATGCAAGAAAATATTTATAACTTCGGAATGGAGTACAAATACAACGACTTCTTGTTTGCGCGCACAGGCTACTTGCATGAACACAAACTCAAGGGTAATCGTCAGTATGTTACTTTAGGTTTTGGTCTTGCCTACCAGGTGTTCACCATAGATATGGCCTATTTAATC
>JAQWJX010000056.1:0-16194 GCA_029248145.1 Schleiferiaceae bacterium
CCCAAAAGCCCGGATGCGCATGCATCCGGGCTTTTATTTTTTAGGCCAATGCAGTTTTATTTTCTCAGCGCGGTACGCACCTGTTTAAAGAGCTTACTCTTGAAGACGTAATCTTCTACATCGGCATTTGTACTGCCCAAAACCTGATCATTGGTTCCTTCCCATACCTTATGGCCTTCCTTCATAAATACCACGTGATCGCCGATTTCTAAAACCGAATTCATATCGTGGGTATTTACAATGGTAGTCATTCCAAACTCGTGGGTAATCTCTTGAATAAGTTGATCGATCACTATCGCCGTTTCTGGATCTAATCCTGAATTAGGTTCATCGCAGAAGAGGTAGTTGGGGTTCATGGATATTGCACGTGCAATAGATACGCGCTTCTGCATACCTCCGCTAATTTCACTGGGAAACAACTCATCTGCGCCTTCCAAACGTACGCGGTCCATTACAAATTTTACACGAGCATCTTTTTCATGCTCCGTCATTGAAGAGAACATCTCTAATGGGAATCTTATATTTTCTGCAACCGACATACTGTCAAACAGGGCACCGCCTTGAAAGACCATGCCAATCTCTTGACGCAATGTTTTACGGCGTTGTTTTGACATTTCGCCCAACACCTCTTCACCGTAATGAATGCTTCCTCCATCCGGCTCAAATAAACCTAAAATAGTTTTTAAGAATACGGTTTTACCTGATCCTGAACGACCGATGATGAGATTCGTTTTTCCTGGATAAAAATCGACATCGACACCCTTCAAAACGTGATTCTCACCAAAACTCTTTACAATTCCCTTTGCTTGAATCATGAGGTCAGTATAAGATCGGTGAGTAAATAATTGGCCAAAATTATGGCGAGGCAAGAGCGTACTACGGCATTTGTACTGGCTACGCCAACTTCGACCGCACCGCCCTTTACTGTATATCCGCTATAGGCACTTACGGATCCTATTATAAAAGCAAAAACTACCGTCTTTATCAAGGCGTAAAAGGCGTTTTCAAAAGGAATGAACTCTAGTCTATAACCCATAATACTTTCCTCAAATGGAACTAAGCCTAACAAATCTCCAGCCATTGCTCCACCCCATAAACCCAAGAATAGGGACATGATGATGAGAATTGGGTTGAATAATAATTGGGCGACAATCTTGGGAAGAATTAAAAAACTTGCGCTATTGACCCCCATAACTTCGAGTGCGTCAATCTGCTCGCTCACGCGCATGGTTCCTAGACTCGAAGCTACGTTTGAGCCTACTTTACCTGCGAGAATTAAGCTCACCACTGTCGGGCTAAACTCTAGCGTTATAGATTCACGCGTTGCCATCGCAATATAGTAGGTGGGTATAAGCGGATCATCACTCAACTGAAAGGCAGTTTGTATGGTAACAACGCCGCCCATGAACACAGAAAGAATAACAACAATACCTATGGAGTCCAGACCGAGTAACTGAATTTCCTTTACCAAAGCGCGGTAAAAGAGTTTCCAGCGGTCTGGGCGCCTAAAGACTTTCGTCATTAAAAGCGCATAAGCACCAATTCCTTCAAAAAAGTTCGTGATCATATGGCTAATTTACAGTTTCTTTGAAGGAGAAACTCATTCCTATGAAGCAATTTATCGCGATTTGTTTGGTCTTCGCTGGCCTACTTTTAAGCAGTTGTGGGAGCGCAAGAGATTGCGACTGCCCATCATTCTCTCAACAGATTGAATCTCAAAGTGCAAAGGGTTAATGGCCCAATTCGATGATCTCCTTCCCTACCTGCCCTCAGGTGATTACGAGCCGCTATTTTCAAAGTGGCTTGAAGGTTTAAATTATCAAATCGCGATTTCGAGACCGCGGAAATCTAAATTAGGAGACTTCCGTCCGCCACGTCCAGGACAAATCGCTCGCATTACCATGAATGCCGACTTAGGTCCCTTTCAATTTTTAACGACACTGACGCACGAAATCGCACATTTAATTGCTTGGGAAAAACACGGTCGTCGTGCTGCACCGCACGGTAAGGAGTGGAAAGCTGTTTTTCGTCAAATGCTCATAGAGCTTGCCCACCATCAAGCTTGGCCTGAAAACTATAGCCACGCACTTTTAAAACATGCTAAAAGTCCAAAATCCGCTGTAGGTGCCGATCCACAGCTACAACAGACCTTATTACTTTTAGACGGATCCACGGACCTTTTACTTCAGGGCATAGCACCAGGCGAGAATTTCACCTTCAAAGGCCGAAACTTCTGTTACGAAGAAAAACGGCGTACCCGAGCATTAGTAACAGAACTAGGTACGAAGAAGCAATACACCATACCTCTGGTTGCCTGCGTGGAGCGCATAGATTAGTTACCTTTGCGCTAAAGTTTTGGCGCACATGGCGAAGAATATCTTTTCAACGAACTATACTTTAGGGATTTTAGGCGGTGGCCAATTGGGCAAAATGATGCTCTACACCACCCGCAGGTTTGATATCCGCACGAAAGTGCTCGATCCGTCTCCCGACGCCCCAGGGCAATTTGGCGCCAACGAATTCCAGGTAGGCTCTCTCCAAGATTATGATACCGTAATGGCTTTCGCGGCAGATTGTGATACGATCTGTATCGAGATTGAAGCGGTCAACGTTCAAGCCTTGCGCGATCTTCGTGCCCAGGGTAAGAAAGTACACCCGAATCCAGATAGCCTGGAACTCATTCAAGACAAAACCAAGCAAAAACAATTTTACGCCGATCATGACATCCCCACCTCACGCTTTGAGATGGTGACTAACAAGGCAGCCTTTAAAGCCGCTCGCGACCGTTGGCCCATCCCGTTTGTGTGGAAGGCTGCTACCGGGGGATATGACGGCTTTGGCGTGGTGGTTTGCCGCAGTGAAGAGGACGTACAACATATCCCAGATGCGCCAGGCATGCTCGAAGCGTTTGTGGACTTTGAACTAGAAGTAAGTGTTATTGTCGCCCGCAATGAAAGTGGCGAGGTGAAGACCTTCCCTGTGGCAGATCAAGAATTCCATCCTACGGCGAACCAAGTAGAATATGTACTCTGCCCGACCGTTTTGGACGAGGCAATGCAGCAAAAGGCCAATGATATTGCCATCCGTACTGCGGAAGCCTATGATATTTGCGGCCTACTCGCAGTAGAGTTGTTCGTCACTGCCGACGGAGAGATTTTAGTTAACGAAGTAGCCCCACGTCCCCACAATAGCGGGCACCACACCATTGAAGTTTGTTACACGAGCCAATTCGAACAGCACGTTCGCGCCGTCCTCGACCTGCCCTTAGGTTCTACCGAACTCAAAGCAGCAGGCGTCATGGCGAACCTAGTGGGTGCCGAGGGGTATAGCGGCGATGTCGTGTACCAAGGGTATGACGAGTTGCTCGGAGAACCCGGTGTGAACATTCACATTTACGGTAAGGCACAAACCCGTCCTTTTCGTAAAATGGGACACGTTACCGTGGTTGCTAAAAATAGAGATGAAGCCCGCAAGCGCGCCGAGTGGGCAAAGAATAGTATATTGGTCAAAAGCAAACAGTCATGATCGGAATCATTATGGGCAGCACTTCAGACCTGCCAGTTATGCAACAAGCTATAGATGTATTGGACGAATTAGGCCTAGCCTATGAAGTAGATATCGTCAGTGCGCACCGCACGCCTGAGAAGCTTATGAATTACGGTCAAAACGCGCACAAAAGGGGGATTAAGGCCATTATCGCCGGTGCCGGTGGTGCGGCGCACCTTCCGGGTATGGTCGCTTCTGTGAGCCCGCTACCAGTTATCGGTGTTCCCGTGCACAGTTCGAATTCCATCGACGGCTGGGACAGCGTACTATCTATTCTTCAAATGCCAGGAGGCGTTCCTGTGGCTACCGTAGCTCTTGACGGTGCGAAGAACGCGGGCATCCTTGCGGCACAGATTGTAGGATCTTCGGATGCTGCTGTTTTAGAGCGCATTGTAGCCTACAAGGAAAGTCTGAAAGTAAAGGTGCTAAAAGGCGCTGAAGAGGTCAAAGCAAAATATTCTAAGTAAGGTAAGAGCAATGAATTTTGCGAATTAAACGCCCTTTTCACTAGGCTGCATCGCCCCTTTCAATCGTCTGATAATCCACCACCCTATGGGGACATAAGACATCCAAAGGGTAACGAGTGGTACTATCGCCAAGACACTCAAAAACGCGCTTGTTTTACCGCCGTTTTCTCGGATCTCGAATAGAAAATATACACTATACGCTACGTAGAGTAATACAAGGCAGAGCGTACTCACCACCCAATATTTACGAAGAAATGATTTGAAAAAATCTTCGTATGACTGAATAGATACCCTTTTATACCATACCCAATTCAACCACGCATGAAAGGGCAGAGAGCCAATCATAGCAATTGCGCAGCTGATCAGTAACATCATTCCTAAACCATCAAAATAAAGGGTACTATTGGGAATATTAACTCCTAGAAGAACGAGTAACGACAGAAAAATACTGCCCAAAATAGTGCTACCTAAGTAATATACAAGTGCATATTGTGCAGGCATCTACAGACGCTTTAAATGCTGTACGAGAATTTCTTTTTTACGGTTGCTCACTGGTACCGTTGAGCCTTCCGTAAGCAGGAGGTAACCTCCGTCGGCACTTACGTAACGCGATATCATTTCAAGGTTGAATAAATGGCTTTTGTGCACGCGTTCGAAACCCGCCGGACGCAATAATGTCTCGTATTCCTTCATCGTCTTTGAGGCCAAAACTGAGGTTTTGTTCTTGAGAAAGAACTGCGTATAATTTGAACTGCTTTCACAACGAACAATCTCACTCACATTAAGAATGTGCATCCCTTCAGTAGTAGGGATGACCAATTTTTTAGGCGCACCCTTACTCGCTATTTCCGCAACTTCGGCCTGTTCTGGTGAAATTCTAGTTCCCGCTTTACGTACTGCTTTCACTAAGTCTTCTGCATCAATGGGTTTTAATAAGTAATCAAGCGCGGCATGCTTGATGGCTTGAATGGCAAATTCATCGTGGGCGGTTGTAAAGATCAGCGAAGGAAAATCGGCCCCTTTCGCTCTCTCTAATAAATCGAAGCCGGACTCACCGTTTAAGTTTACGTCCAAAAAGAGCAGATCAACCTCCTCGTCGTTCAGTACAGCGATCGCCTCATCAACACTTTGGCAAGTCGCTATCACATCTACCTCTGGACAGAATAAATTAAGTTTTCCTTGAAGGGATTCCAAGACAGGACGTTCATCATCTAATAAGAGTGCTTTCATGGAGGCGTATTATAATTTCTAACTTACTATTTAATGCCCAAAATCGGAAGGTATAATGAGTGAAACCCGTATTCCGGTAGTTGAAGTCGATTCGGCAAGCGATTCAATGTATTTTTCAAAAGTTTGATCGTGCTTCTTACTCAGTAATTCGAGGCGTTCCTCTATGATCGCTAATCCGTGACTACCAGAGGAATGTACTTCCGCAGGCATACCAGGACCATTGTCTTCTACTGAAACACATAGTTTCTCTTGATTCAGGATGACCTCAATACGTAATGCTGCGACTTTTTCCATTGCCATAACGGGTCTCAAGGCGTGTTGCACTGCATTTTCAACAATAGGCTGCAACAACATGGGAGGAACGTAATGGTCGAAGGTATCTAAATCTTCATCTACCTTCCACTGGACTTCGAAGTTGCCATATCGCAATTTACACAGGTCTAAATATTGGTTAATCAGTTCTATTTCATCCGCCAATACCATTGCTTCACTTCGAGAACTATCGAGCGTCAATCGCATCATTTTTGCCAATTTCCCCATGAATTTCACTGCATCTTTAGGCTGATTTTTGAAGATGAAATTCGAAATCGCATCAAGCGCGTTGAACAAAAAATGGGGATTCATTTGAAGTCGTTTACTGGCCAATTCCGCATCTGCTAAACGCTCTTGCAACTGCAACCGTTCTTGCAAGCGAATTTTAGTCTTTCGCTGACGCCAAAATAAAATGGATGCCACACCCAAAACAATAGCCACCCAGGGCCAAATACGTTTGTACCAAGGTGCGCGCACTGTAAACGCATATTCAGCATTCATTCCCTGAGCAAAATCTAATCGGGTACTGGTTTGAATTTCAAGGTTATAATTTTGTGGCGCTGGGCGCTCCAGAATAATACGTTCACCTACAGAAAAAGATTGCCATGCTCCGGCATTCAGACGGTATCTACCATATACTTCACCGGCGGATACCTTACGCTGCTGCACAGTAAACCCTATGGTTGTTGGTGACACCTCTAGACCTTCAAATGAATCAATTCGCAGTCCATTTTGCCAAAAAAGAATCCCTATATCACGTAAGTTGTTTGGCTTTCCTTCGTTCAGGAATACCCATAATCCCTTTGGTGTAGCAACGTATAAATTTTCATTATTGAGCGCAACATCATAACTGCCTGGTCCCATAGCCGGTAACCCTCGAGCAGAAGTAATGCTAAATAAAGCTCCAGTACTGTCAAAGACTTCAAGGCCATTAGGTCCAAAACCATAATACGTATTACCGATCGTATCTACATCGAAATAAGGTTCCGGCGCGGGAGTGCGCTCTGAAGGGGAGGAAAAATCATCCATCGCCCAGTTTCCATCCAATAGTTTTTCGAGCGCGATGACTCCCAGTGGTGTACGAACAGTTGGACCATCAAAAGCAAAAATAGGTAGGCCTTCGTAGCGCAATCGCCAGCCTTTTTCCCAACGGTACAATCCCGCCTCTGTGCTTAAAAGCAGACCAAAAGGCGTCGATGCAACATCGAAAATCAGCCCTTTTGCAATAAATACATCTATCAAATCATTTTGCGCATAAGCACTGAGCTCAGATCCATTGCGAATAAAAGTGAGGCCGGTCTCGTAGGGAGCCATTTGGAGATCGGGGAAATGCCAGATTCCTGACGGCCGTTCATCCATTCGAGATCCTTCGTCGGTAAACTGAATACGCAAAAATCCATCTTCAGCAGTATAGGTAGTTCCATCCGGTGAAGAAGCTATTATAGGATAGGCTTGTAATGAACCACGAGTAACGGGTTCGCAATTTTCGAAATCGTAAATGATAGATCTCGAAAATTCATTAAAGCGTTTAGAAGGTAGAATACGCTGCTCCACCAATACGAAGACACCGGAACCCTGCGTACCAATATACAAGGTGTCCTCGCACCAAGAAAGTGCAGTTACTGGATCTGCAGGGAATCCTTGAGAACGCTGCAGGATCTGGGCATTTGAATAAACTGCAATTAAAAAGCTTATTGAAAAAAAGAATCCTTTCATAACACAATGTTAGCGAAAGGAGATGGAATGGTATTCACGAAAAACTACATTACTTTTGGAGAATGAAAAAAACCATACCCTTCTTACTTATGCTGGTTCTGTTTGTGGCTTGCACCACTGACGAGGCACGATTAAATCGCGAGATTGCAGAAATCGAAAATTATATAGCGACAACCGGACTTGATTTTACAGAGACGCCTTCGGGATTGTTTTATCATGTTCTTGACTCCGGAAATGTGAATCGTATACCAGATAGTACGAATGAAGTTAGTTTCAAACACGTTGGATATCTGCTCGATAGCACGATATTTTCAAACGGTTGGTACGCATCGAGCCATGTATCCATGCCAATGTTAGTTCAAGGATTTCAGCAAGGACTTCAGATTGCGGGAGAGGGCGGAACAGCTGTTGTAGTTTTTCCATCAACCCTAGGTTACGGGGAAAAAGGTGCAAGTACGGTTCCTGAATATTCGCCGTTGATTTTTAGATTGAAATTGGTCAATTACTATTAAATCGTTCGCAACTTTTAGTTTCCGACAAAATTTGATTTAAGCCACCCGCAGAAGCATCTTAATGGGAAATGTACCCTACGATGCTTACGAACATTGCCCTTTACTACTATCTCATCTATACGCCGATCCAGTTTTGGCCGTGTGAAGCTCAAACGCATGTGGCTATGCGCAGTTTCGGGCTTCCGCAACACGGCACAACCGCAGGAATCTTTCACGACAAGGGTAAAGCGATTATTGAAATCGCCCATTTAGATGCCTACACGCAATATAGTCTGCTCTTAGGCACACCTATTAGACTATCTCAAAACATTACGCTTGAAAGCAGTTTGGGTGGTAGATATACATCACTAAAAAACCTAAGCTCATACTTTGATCCCGTTGTCCATACGGTCGTTTCCTATGTACCCGATGCGCAAAGTGTTTTACGAGTGACCTCCGGGTACGACCGCGGGCAATTCATTGCCCGCGCAGAACAGTTTTATTTTATATCCAAAGAATGGTCCGTTGCCGTTGGGTGGTGCCTAGACGATAATCTCCCAACTGCGCTTTACGCTCAGGTCAGTTATATACACAAGCAGGTTGGCGTGTTTTGGGTGCAACAAGGTGCCTATACCGCAATGGGCTTCCACTGGATGAAAGACCGTTATACTGTTAGTGTCCTAATAGGGAATACACAGCTACTGGGAAGTTCGACATTAAACTATGTACCGTGAAGTGGTGGTGGTATCTGTTCTGTTGTAACATACTCTGTGGCCAGTCCTTTTTAGAAGAATGGACGCCAGCAAGAACCACTGTTCTAGATACATTGACCGTAAATAATTGTCCACCGGAATGGCTGTGGCAGTGGTTTGGATTGAGTAAGGAATCGGTGTACGCTATTGTTGAATATAGGGAATACATGGGTCACATTATTGACCCCATCGAACTCGTTGGATTAACAGGATTAACGAAACAGGAAATTAGGGATTTAGCGGAAAAATTGCCCTTCTCACGCGAAAGGCCTAAAAGAAATAAGAGCCAACTGATTTTTAGTGGTAGCCTTCGCAACGGACTCAGAATGAAGACAAAGTGCACCGGAAATCGGGGTCGTTTTGAATGGGGTGGGCTAAAAGAGTTGCATATAACAAACGGAAAACTCAACCCATCCAAACCTACAGCCTTTTTCGGTGTAAAACATAACGGAATAATAAAATCAAAGTGGATTATAGGTAGTCATACCTTGCTATTTGGAGAAGGCTTGCTAAGCGGTAGCAATGGCTTTGGGTCCAGTGGTACTCAAGAACAGTTCACACATGGGTTACGTGGCACTATCAGCACATATGGAGCGAAAAGAAATGGATTTGGCGCATCTAGTCAATTCAAAAATGGACGCGTTTATATCAGTCTTGATGAAGATACGGGAGTAAGTGGCGCTGCTGAATACATTAGAGACCAAAGCACTTTAGGTCTGGGCCAAGTAAATGGTTCGGGTACCGCCTATTTTAAAAGGCAATGGAAGTCACATCGTTGGTTTGGCGAATTCACTGAACATGAGCAGGCTCTAGGATGGAATTGGTGGCGAGACGACTTATTATTTGAAAGCTATCTGCACCGAAAAGAAGAGCGCATACATTCTACGATAAGTATGCATTGGCGGGATGCCCGAGGCCAGTGGTACTTGCAGTTGTTTGAGGATCGGTTTAAAGGAAATTGGCAAGGGGAATTTTTACGGTACCAATGTGTAGCCTCAAATGAAGGCACCCTACGTCACCGGTTGATTGTACCCTGGAAGGACCGTTCTGTAGACCTGCATTTCCACGATGGGACGTACGGCGGTTCGATTCGCTGCTCCAAAAGAGTAAGAAATTGGCAACTTCAAAGCTCCATGGGCTGGGTGCATGCGGAAACTGCACCAATATGGCTATCAGTACCTGTTGCCACTGGTTTTATAGGTGCTAAAAGTGTGTATGACGATTTTTTTGGATATCATTTTAAAGCCCATTCAAGCCAATGGAGTACCAGTTTTTCCTGCGATTTTACCAAACGGTTTAAAGAGAGCTTTAGTGTGGAATGGCGGTACGCGACTACCTTAAACCAATTGCGTCCAATGGTTCCAAAAATCAGGATAGCTTTTTTCAACTACCGAAGGATGCACAAGAGTGATTGGAAATTGAAACGCTAAAGGCGCCAACGACATTGCAACACGGTGGTCATTGTGCGTATCCAACGGCGCTGTCGGAGGCGTAAATTCATCCGGATAACTACTGCATTTAATATGCGCTTCTCCCGTAATAACTTCAATACCCAAAGTCCCTGCAACCTCAGCAATAGCAGCAATTCGATCGCATTCTTTACCGCGAAGAGTCTCTAAACCGTGCACTTCAAAAGGAATCTTTTTAAGAAGTAATGTCATTATAAGCGGCTGTGCTAGATCGGGCTCACCTTGTAAATTGTAATGGAGATGTCCCGGGGTGAGTACCGATCTTTTTGAAAGGACGAGGCCGTCTTCCGTGAACTTATGCCCGATGCCAAGCGGTTCAAAATAGTGAACGACTTTAGAGTCGCCCTGATTACTCGGATCTATAAATCCTGGCAGGGCTAGACTTCCGCCTTCGCTTAAGGCGAGTGCTTCACACCAAAAAGCCACAGCGGACCAGTCGCGTTCAATCACTAATTGTACTGGATCCACAGCGTCGACATAGGGTATCGTTGCTCCGTTTTTTGTTAAGGTCACCGGGATTCCAGCACTCCGAAGAAGGGCAGCCGTCATCACGATATACGGTTGTGAAACTACACTATCCCATTCAAGATGCAGTCCATCACGCATTGTTGGCGCAATAAGCATTAAAGCGGTAACAAATTGCGAGCTTTTCACATGTCCTAAATGAAGGGAACCGCCTTTAAGATTCCTGCCTTTTATAAGTAACGGCGCCTGCTTAGGTGTATTTATAAAGGTGATGTCTCCTCCTAACGCATTCAATGCATCTACCAATGGTGCGATGGATCGTTGGTTCAATTCTGGCGTTCCGCTTAAGGTGATCGACGATCCTTCACGTGTTGCCCAATAAGCAGTTGCAAAGCGCAAGGTTGTGCCGCCGGCCCCTACATGCACTTCTCCGTGCGCATACGCATCCAACGTTTCTCTTAAAAACACAGAATCTTTAGCCGTACTGATTCCTGTCAGCGTTATTTCGGGATATAACGCGGCTAATAATAAACCACGATTAGCCATACTCTTACTGAGTGGCAATTCAAATTTGGCCTGTAAGGGTCGGACAATCTTCGAGAGTTCCATCTTCATACTAGGATGCGCTATTCAATGCCAATACCGCCGCAGTCCAAACCTCTAAGGAGATTTGAACGTCCCAGACTGGAAGACCTAAATGTTCAAGGAGTACATAACGCACTTCGCCATTGCTATTTTTCTTATCCTGTAGTTGAAGCTCCCAAAGCGGCTCGAATGCCTGTTCTTCAACCACTTGCCAGGGATATCTTTGGGCCAGTGCACTTTGCTCGTCGTGTAAACCACTGAGAAATAAAGCGACATGTAAACCCTGAATTACAGCTGTACCGTGTGTACAGGGATTACCGCTTGCTGCGCAATAGCTTTCCCAAGCATGACCCGTCGTATGACCTAAGTTTAGAATCTTTCTTTTGCCGTTTTCTTTAAAATCTTCCTGAACTATATCCGCTTTAAAAGCTACACTTTGCTCAATATCGTTAAGCGCAAGTGCCGCAGGTTCGAGCGCTAATAATTCCGTCCATCGATTGCCTGAAAGAAGCGTATGTTTCAGCATTTCCGCATGGCCACTCTCCCACTCCTCTTGCGGTAAAGAGGCTAAAAAATCTGGGTCAACGAGGACGAAATTAGGTTGGGTAAAAGTGCCTAGTTGGTTCTTCAAACCCTCAAAGTTGATGCCGTTCTTTCCTCCTACGGACGCATCCACCATCGCTAAAAGAGAGGTGGGTACATTTACAAAAGAAATGCCGCGCTTATACGTAGAGGCAATAAAAGCACCCAAATCACAGACTACGCCACCTCCTACATTGATGATGAGGCTGTTGCGATCCGCCCCGTATTCTAGGAGTACCGACCACAGGTTTGCAGCGATTTCGAGTGATTTACTCGCTTCACCGGGCGATACTTCTAAGACTTCAAACTCCGCATCTAGGTGTGCCAATTTTGGAACAAAAACCGAAAGGCAATTCACCGTGTTACTATCGACTAGAAGAAACGTCTTTGAAGGCGCCAATTCCTGAAGTAAGGCATCCAAACCGTCGTAACCGTCAGGACCAAAAAAAGGATATGAATGAGAAGTTTTCACACTTCAAAAGTACGGTTTCTGAGCACTATATTTGAATTCCAATTCACAGACCATGATCGATTTCGCCAATACTGAGGTCGCGTTTAAAATGAAGACCAAAAATGATTTGCGCCAAAGCAAATTATTGTTTGCCACATTAAGCTCGCCTCAGATCGTTCAGACCCTTAAGGGACTCACTTTAGCCTCCCTCCGATTGAGGCTCCCAATCAAAGGGATTGTTAAAGCCACAGTCTTTAGACAGTTCTGTGGAGGTGAAAGTGTGGATGAGTGTCAGCCGCAAATTGATCGTTTGGCTGAAGGGAAAGTGCAAGCCATATTAGATTACAGTGTAGAAGGAAAAGCGGAAGAAGTAGATTTTGACCGGACACTGGAAACTACGTTAGAGACCATCCGATTTGCCCAGAATAATCCAGGGGTACCCTTTGGGGTTTTTAAACCGACGGGGGTTGGTGCCATCGAGTGGTATGAAAAAGTAGCGCTTAGAAAAGAATTAAGCGAAAAAGAATCAGAAGCTTGGTCACGAGTTTTGGGACGTTGGGACCGGATTTTTGAATTGGCAAATACATTGAATGTTCCGGTCATGATCGATGCGGAGGAAAGTTGGATTCAGTCCGCTGTTGATGAGCTCGCTTTTGGCTTTATGGCTCGCTACAACAAGGAAACACCTATCGTCTACAATACCGCACAGCTCTATCGTCACGACCGTTTGGACCAATTAAAAATGGCCCTCTCTCGTGCTACTGCAGAAGGCTTTATTTATGGCGTTAAAATTGTGCGTGGAGCCTACATGGAAAAAGAGCGCAAAAGAGCTGCAGCTAAAGGCTACGACGATCCGATCCAACCGAACAAGGCAGCGACCGACCGCGACTACAATGCCGCATTGGAATTGATTCTATCTCATACAGATCACATGACCGTAGTAGTAGGGACACACAATGAAGACAGTATTGCTCTTACCGCAACACTGATGAAAAAGCATGGCATCGCCTTTGAC
The DNA here is from genome assembly GCA_029248145.1 of Schleiferiaceae bacterium. Taxonomy (GTDB): domain Bacteria; phylum Bacteroidota; class Bacteroidia; order Flavobacteriales; family Schleiferiaceae; genus UBA10364. The sequence continues at coordinate 13,082 of JAQWJX010000056.1, forward strand.
TCGCGTAAGGTATATGTAGCACAACTCTTTGGGATGAGTGATCACATTTCATTCAATGCAGCAAATTCAGGACTGAACGTAGCGAAATACTTGCCCTTTGGTCCTGTAAAGGATGTGCTGCCTTATTTGTTTAGACGCGCTGAAGAGAACACTTCGGTTGAAGGACAGACAGGACGTGAATTGGGGTTAATTACGAAGGAATTGGACCGTAGAAAAAACGCTTAGTTCTTCACTCGGATAAGCTCCATAATGTGAACCGTATCCGGGCAGTTTTCTAAAACCATTCTATAGGGTTCTGCTTCCCATGAAAAGTATAAGGTGTAGCTCCCGCAAGGCTCTTTACGCGGCTCACTTTCACCGAATTTTACGCGGCCATCTACTACCGCATGAAAATAAGCGCTGTCTTTTGCCAGGTTAAGCTCAGGCCAATTCATTTGGGTTGAATCTACTGCTTTTGTTCTGAAAGTCTTACGAACGCGCGCATTGGGACCGTAGGCATAATCGAAATCGCGTTCACCAAAGAAGGCTAAAACGATCAAAGTGCCCAATCCTATTCCTAAAATGTAAAAAAGTAATCGCTTGAGAAATGCCATGTCGTGCAGGGGGTGTTAGGTCAATTAGAGGTTGCCAAATAACAGGGCATCGTTTGAGAAAGGCAAGTCAAAATGCTCTCCCAGATGACGTTTTGTCAACAGGCCTTTGTATAAATACAAACCCGCACGCATGTTAAGATCGTAATGCAGGCAATCCTCTACACCGCCCAATTCTGATAGTGTCGATAACATGGGCGCCACAAAATTACTCAAGGCTATGGTGGCCGTATGCCCTACAGCACTAGCCATGTTAGGAATGCAGTAATGAATCACACCGTGCTTTTCGTACGTGGGGTTTTCGTGAGAGGTCAGTTCTGATGATTCAAAACAACCGCCACTGTCGATACTGATATCTATAATTACACTGTTCGGCTCCATCGCTGCAATGGCATCTTCCGAAACGACTACGGGTGTGCGACCATTCACTGGATACAATGCTCCTATCACAAGGTCCGCCTTTTTCAATCTTTTCGCCACCACTAATTCCTGAATCACCTCCGTAATTAACGCAGGGTTCAGCTCTTGTGCTGCACGAAGACGGTTGATGTTGCTGTCCATTAAAACCACCTGGGAACCCATGCCGTGGGCAGCGCGCACGGCCGAAAGGCCGGCGACGCCGGCGCCAAACACCACTACTCTGGCGGGTGCAACACCAGGTATAGGAGCCATTAATTTTCCTTTACGGGAGCCATGGGCGCCGTCCGCGAGTAGGCTAGCGCCTACGCGCGCTGCCATTTGGCCCGCGATTTCACTCATGGCCATTCGAAGTGCACTTTGATCTTCTGAATTGCGTACTTCTTCCAGTGCCAAGGCCGTGATTTTTTTATCCGCAAGTGACTTAAAATAATCTCTATTGCGCGTACGCAGTTGCAGTGCGCTGATCAAGGTTTGACCGCCCCGCATCATTGCAATTTCAGCCGCAGTGGGAGGTGCAACTTTCGCAATTATGGCACATTGAAAAACCTCTTCAGGCCCTAAAGCTATTGTGGCACCTGCATTTGCATAGCGTGCATCGGGGAAACCAGCAAGGGTTCCCGCGCCCGTCTCAACCACTATTTCATGACCCTGAGCAACTAAAATTTGAACGCTCTCCGGTGTGAGTAACAACCGGTGCTCATTCATTGCGTGCTCCTTCGGCAAGCCTATTTGCAATTGCGCGCTTTTAGCATCCACCGCCAAACGTTCCTCCTGGGTTTCCCAAGCCGTCTCTGACCAACTAATGTACTCACTCATGGTTCCATTGTATTTCGTTCACAGCAAGTCGGGGGTAAAACTCAACCGTTCTGTACGCTTCGCTTTCCGCACGGATGTAAACGACACCCAATTCGTACGGTAATAAAGATCGTACATTTCCTCCCCATTCAATCCACATGGGGCAACCTTCTTCTAAATATTCTTCCAAGCCCATATCATAGGCTTCGTCTTCATCTTCAATACGATAGGCATCTAAATGATAGCACTTTCCTTGCGTTCCATGGTATTCCTCAATCAACGAAAACGTAGGCGAGGAACCCGCCTGCTCACTGCCCCAAGTATGTAAAATGGCATTACATAAGGTGGTTTTACCACTGCCCATAGGAGCCTCCAATAGGGTAACAGCACTTTCCCTGTGCGCCAAAATAAATTGGGCCAATTCCGGAAGGTCTTTCAATTCAACCTGCGAAAAGCGGAAACCGTTATTTAGAGGTAAGGACTGCATAAGGAATAATCAATTCCTCCAAAGATACCCCACCGTGCTGATACGTATTGCGGTAGTATTGCACAAAATGATTGTAGCGGTTGGGATACACATAAAAAAGATCACTTAAAGCGAAGATGCATTCATCCGCAATGTGCTGCTTCGGAAGGCCGATAACACTGGGGTCTTTGACCACAAAACTGTGTTTGGATTGATAGCTCATTCCATTGCCCGTTTTGTAGCGGAGATTGGTCGTTAGATGCTTCGTTCCCACGACTTTCGAAGGTCGGTGAACGTTGACCGTTCCATGGTCGGTAGTCAATACAACGGTAAACCCTTGCTTACTTGCCCATTGAAGCATTTTCAGGAGCGGCGAACCCTCAAGCCACGTTTTCACCAAACGGCGGTAAGCGCTATCGTCACTAGCCAATTCCCGCACTACCTCAGTATCCGTTTTCGCATGACTCAGCGCATCCACAAAATTGTACACCACAGTAAGTACATCTGCATTCTTGTGCTGTTGAATGGTGTCGTATAATTTATTTGCACCACGAAGATTCGTCACTTTTTGGTAGACCGATTTTTTATCACCTAAACCCAATTTTTCCAGTTGAGCCTCCAGTAATTCACCTTCGAATTGGTTTTTTGAACCGTCCTGGTGTTCCTCGACCCAATACTGCGGCAACGACGCTTTTATGCTCGCAGGCATCATACCTGCAAAAAGCGCATTGCGCGCATATTGCGTTGCAGACGGCAGGATACTATTGTACAATCCCTCCTCTTTTTGATGAAAATATGGTGAAAGTAGGGGTTTGATGGCCAGCCACTGGTCGTAACGCAGG